>CAYSGX010000078.1:0-10396 GCA_964430605.1 uncultured Chitinophagaceae bacterium | reverse complement strand
TCAATTCGGCTTAGAAGTAAACGATGTGGTAGATGAAAGGTATCACTTAGAAAAATCTACCCGTGCCGCTTGTAAATATTTAAAGCAAGCCAAAGAGCAATTCGGAAGCTGGACACTGGCGGCCGCGTCTTATAATGTGGGCCAAGCAAGAATCAGAAAAAGTATTGCCGAGCAAAAAGTAAATTCTTACTACGATTTATACCTGAATGAAGAAACTTCCCGCTATGTGTTTCGCATAGTGGCGTTGAAAGAATTATTTAACGACCCGCAGAAATATGGTTTTTATTTTACTGAAGAAGATATGTATCAGCCGTTGAATTATAAAACCGTTAAAGTAGATACCGCCATTACTAATTTGGTCGAATTCGCCATAGAAAATAATACTAATTACAAAACACTGAAGCTACACAACCCTTGGATGCGCCAGCAACGTTTAGATAACAAAACGGGTAAAGTGTACGAAATAAAAATTCCTTCTTAAAAAACATCTTCCTCAACGGCTTATTGAGCGATATTGCCAACCCGCTATGTGCAGGATTTCTCGCCCAACAAACCTTTCTTGTTTCTGAAAAAGAATTTTTTGGCAGTGCTTCCGAATTGCAAATTTCAAGTGTTTGAAATATAAAAATTCGAATCTTTTCCTTGCGGGCTTTAGCCCGCTTTTTAAAGCAAGAAATCCTTTTGTCAAAAAAAAGCAGCGGGTTTCAACCCGTTGCAAAAGAGCAAATTCAAGGTTTCGAACAGTAGTAATTACAATTCGGAAAAGCGGGCGTTATTTCCTGAGTATTTTCCCCTGATACATTATGCCATCTGAATCCTGCACACGATAGATATACATGCCTTGCGACAAACGACTGATATTAATGGTGTTTTCTTTTTCAACAATCAGCATGGTTCTTCCGCTTAAATCGAACAACTCAATTTTGTATAGTGCTACTTGTTTGTTTTTCTGAACAAAATAGACAAGGTTGTTTGCTGGATTTGGATACACCGATATTTGATTGCTGATGTCTGACACCTGATTGCTGATGCCAACAGGAAGGGCAAGCGTATTCACCACCGTGTTGGTAATAATCGGCTCGTTATAGTCGAAATAAATAGCGGCTGTGTTGGCTATTGTTGTGCCGATGGTAAGGTTAGGTTTGCGCGTGATGTAAAACTGCACAAAGCCGTGACTTTCGGGTTCGTTTACAAAGCTGTCTGGAAGCAAGATGTTGAAGAAGGTGAACACCAGAATATTTTCTTCTTCTATGGCAACTTCATATTCGTGGCTTGCAGCGACAGGAATGATTGATTTAACATTCAGGTTTTCATCTAATGTATCGCGGATAACCACCGTAAACGCAGTGTCGTTGCCTGTGTTCTGAAAACGGATGGTGTAAAGAAACACGCTGTCCTGTTCTAAGAAATCTCCTGCGGGCGTTACTAATTTATCGTTCGGGTCGTATGCTCCGGTTACGATGACGGGTAATATAAAATAGTTGTTACGTGCAATGCCATCATTTTCACCCGGGAAAACCTGCGCTTCATAATTCAATATATCGTTAATATTTATTGAAGGAGGAGTAGCAATGTTTACTTTTATGCTGAATTGTTTTGCAGTGTTAAGCGTTCCTTCCGGAAAATCGTAATGAAAATATATATCCTGCCCGTTAATGCTGTCAGCAACCGGATTTAATGATGAAACATAAGTTGTGCGACTGTCTAATGTAACTTTTAAAACACCCGATACTACAGAAGTGGAATTATTAAATACAGTTGTTGTTATGGTTTGTTGAAATCCGGGGCGGGCGACAGAAGTTGCTATCGTAACGCCTACATCGTGATATGGAATATACTCCAAAGCAAAAATGTTATTAGGAAAATCATTCAATCCGTCTGCGGTTACGGATATGCTCCCCGAAGGCAGGCAGACAATCTCTGCAATATTAAAAACGTTGCCGCTTAATATTGGCGTAAGAACATAATTGCCGGGCGCGATGCTGACAGAATAATTTCCGTTGGAATTGGTAAATGTACCGCCACCGGGACTAATGTCAATAAGCAGGTTGCGCATTTCAGGTTCGCCTGCATCTTTTATACAGTTGCCGTTCAAATCAATAAACACCGTTCCCGAAATGAGCGAACGGCAGGTATCGTGGTATTCCGCTTCAATATTTTTATGCCTGCGGCATCCGTCAGCATCTTCAACTGTTACGCTATACCAGCCCGCATTAAGATTATCGTTTACCATTCCGGCAGTTCCATTGCCCCATGTAAAAGTATAAGGCGGTGTGCCGCCTGTTGCGGAAACCGTTATGCTCCCTGTCGCGGCAATGCAATCAGTTTTTATAATGGTATCAACTGAAATATTTATACGCCATAGCGCAGCCGTTGAAAAAGCTACGCATTCGTTTTCATCGCGCACATAAACAGTATAATCGCCTTCGGAAAGATTGGTGAAAATATTTCCTGCCTGATAATTGTTTCCGTCTAATGAAAATTCCAAAATTCCTGTTCCCCCTGTTGCAATAATTTCGATAGCTCCATCGTTGCTCCCGCATGACGGCTGCGTGATGTCGGGTTGAATGGTAATTGCCGAAGGAGCTAATTCAAATACTCCAGTTACCGAGCATCCGTTTGCATCAATAATCGTCAGTTGATAAGTTCCCTCGCTTAAACCTGATATAGAATGAGAAGTCTCGTTATTAGACCATATAAAAGCAAAAGGCGCAGTTCCTCCTGTAACATTTACTATTATTGAACCATCATTGCTTCCCATGCAGCTTGGATTGATAACTGTTTCTGAAAAAACTGTCGGCTCGCTTACTGTAAAAGTTGCCGTTCCGGTAATATTGTCGGCATCAGTTACGGTTACGCTGTAAGTTCCCGCGGATAAATTCTGAACATCTTCTGTTGTGGCAAATCCCCAATCAAAAGTATAAGGCGGAGTTCCTCCATTTATCGTAATATCAATTGCACCATTGTTTAATTCGTTGCAAGTAACGTGAGTAATAACGGCATCAATATTGAAAAAACATGGTGTGCCACCTGTTAATGTACCCTGAACATGAGTATATGTGCCCGCTACAGACATAGCGGCATTAGCCGCCTGCTGAACAATAGTCATTGAGCCGCCCGGCTTATCAAAAATCACATTGGGTAATTTCCCGCTTCCGCATGGCGAGCTTGTATAAAAATTTGTGTTGCCGCTTCCCGTGATATAAACCGTTGCATTGCCACCTCCACCAGTTGCAGTATTATCTACCGTAATATCGCCTGTAACATAGATATTACTTGAATTACCGGAATTAAGAATGACATTTGTATTACCTGTAATTCTAAGATTGTCGGTTACGTCAATATTTGTCAACAAATTACACGTTCCGTTAGCAAAAGCGACCGAAGGAATGGTATGAGGAGGACCTTGTAGCAAGTTGCCATTCATAAAAGCTATCGTTCCCGCGCCTGTTATTGTTCCCTGAACATAAGTCCATGTTCCGCCAACAGAAACCATCCCAATTACATTCAAATCGCCCGATGTTTTATTGAGCGTAACATTCGGCAAAGCGCCCTGACCTATCGCCACGGTTGAGGTTATGGTTTGGTTGCCCGTTCCTTCAATGTGAATAGAACTACTGCCTGCGCCAAGAAAAGTATTAGATATTTCAATATCTCCATGAACAAGTAATTTGCTGCTATTACCGGTATTTATAAGAGTGCCAATTATTGATGTGCTGTTATACCTTAATGTTCCGGAAACTGTTATATCAACATTCAGGTTGTGTATTCCTGACATGAAAGTAACAGCAGGAATAGTATGAGGAAGACCTTGCAGCGTATTACCATTCGTAAAAACTATCATCCCCGTGCCTGTTATTGTTCCTGACATATAAGTCCATGTTCTTCTAATAGAAACTGCCCCAACTACAAATAAATCGCCCGATGCTTTATTGAGCGTAACATTCGGCAAGCCGCCCCGACCTATCGCTACAGTTGAGGTTATGGTTTGGTTGCCTGTTCCTTCAATATGAACAAAGCTACTGCCTCCGCCACTGGTAGAAGTGTTAGATATTTCAATATCTCCATGAACAAATAATTTGTTGTTATTAGCGGTATTGACATTAATTGCAGTTGTTCCGCTATACCTTAACGTTCCGACAACTGTTATATCAACATCAAGGGTGTATGTTCCTCCAAGAAAAGTAAGATTATAAAGCGTATGGCTAATACCTGATATAGTGTTTGCTCCTGAAAGAACTACGGTTCCGGTATTAGGATTTAATGTTCCTGATGAAAATGTGTAGTTGCCTGTAATCGTCAAAGATGCGGAAGGCGCAATAAAATCAGCGCCATTCAACGTGAAATTTCCATTACAGGTAAAATCGGCATTACCGCCCAAAAATGTGCCACCTGAAAAGGAAGCGTTGCTCGTCCCAACAGTAATGAAAAAATTGTTTTGAGAGATAGCTCCTGTATATCCCGCAGTTACATTTATTCCGTTTACGGCAACATTCACATCAATATTACAATTGCCTGTGCCTGCGGCATCAAAAAGAACGACATCGGCAGTATCCGGCACTGAAGCCCCGCCCGACCCGCCCGAAGTTGCCGACCAGTTGGCGGCATTGTTCCAGTTGCCTGCGGTGTTTGAAATCCAATACCTGTCTGCTGCCTGAACAGTAAAAATTGCTGCTGTAACTAAAAGCGAAGCGCATAAAATAATTTTTTTCATAGCCGTTGGTTTTTAGGGTACACAAAAAAACGGTTTCGATGTTTGAAGTTAATGAAAAAATTATCAGAGGACAGCGAAATATAGAAGCGTTTGCGTATAATAAATACTCACCGACAGTAGCATCTGCTACTGCCCAAAACACAATAAAGTATCCGCTCACATTATTTATACAGCATAATGGACTTACACAAGAAAAGCTTCTCTCGAAGGAAGTCTTTCTTCTTTCAGCATTAGTGTAACTGTTATTTCAAACTAAAAGGCAACCATTATAATCATTATCTCGTTCTGAATGTATAACTTAACTTCTCAAATAATTAATCATCATGAAAACATTGTCATATTTTTTCGCGCTATTTTTTATTTGCTTTGAAAGCAGCAAAGCGGCAACAAATGAATCGAAACTTTTTCAGCAACTGATAAAGGTAAATGAGCAATGGAGTAATCAGCCCGGGTATCAAAACATTATTGCTCTTTCAGAAATAAGAAATGTAGAAACTTTTAATGAGTGGATAGCCCAACACCTTATGCTGGTAGAACAAACGTTAAGAGCAAGAAATACAAAACATCTTTCTGCTGCACAAGTAAAAAACCGGCTACAGTTATTAGATGAATTGAACGGGTATTGGCAAGCCGGAATTTTTCCGGTAAACGATTATCTGCCCTATAAAAACCCTGTGTTTATTGACCGCAAAGGAACACATTGTGCAGTGGGTTATTTAATGCGGCAAAGTGGTTATGAAGCTTTAGCAAAAGCGATAGATGCCAAACAAAAATTTGCCTATGTGCACGATATAAAAATTCCGGGTGTAAAAGAATGGGCACAAGCGCATGGTTTCACTATTGATGAATTGGCATGGATTCAGCCGGGCTACCCGCCTGCTATTGATGCTTTAGATATGAATAAAGGTTTTGACGGAAACGTGAATGCTATTGCCATTCATGCTTCCACCGGATACATATATGCCGCTGGAGATTTTTCGCAATCTACCAAAGGGCAACAATGCAATAATATTGCCGTGTGGATTAGTGGCTTTGCGGGTTATGATTGGATATCGGTTGAAGATGGCGTAAACGGAACGGTTCATGCGCTTATGGTACACAACGATAAATTATATGTGGGCGGTGAGTTTACGATGGCCGGTAGTGTATCGGCTGCTCATATTGCGGTATATGATATTTATTTGGGACAATGGCAGGCAATGGGCAGCTTAGACAGCACGGTTCGTGCCTTTGCCGTATATAATAATGAAGTGTATGCAGGTGGCGATTTTACAGGATTTGTATCAAAGTGGACTGGCAGCACATGGCAGGATATTGCCCAGGGATTTATTTATGGCGAGGGTGTGCGCACATTAGAAGTGTGGGATAATAAATTAGTAATTGGGGGCAGTTTTGAATTAGGCACAGGCGCACTTCGCAAACACGTTGCCGTGTATGACGGAACGTATATGGGCAATTTGGGCTTTGGAACGCTTACGCCCGTAAACGATTTTGAAATACACGAAAATAAATTATATGCCGCTTGTGATTTTGTGGAAGGCACCGACACTTGCGCATTGGCTGTTTTCGACACCAATAATTCTGAATGGCAAGTAGCAGTAAAACCACAAGATTCGCAAAGCTGGCTCAACTATCTTTCGGGAAACGCTTTCCTCAGCCTGCTTTCTGATAACGATAATTTATTAATTGCAGGCGATTTTAATTGTTCTTCGGGCATGACAGATGGAAATAATTTATTGAATTATACCTCGGTAAGTTTTCCTAACGACACAAATACTTATATATCGTTGCAACCATTATTGACTACCGATGCGCCTGTAAATTGTATTGCCAAATCAGGATTAGATATTTATTTCGGAGGAGTGTTTACTACCAATGCTTATACCGATACGCTAAATCATATTGGCTATATACAATTGCTCATGGTTGGCATAAATAATAAAGCTGAATTAAAAACCAACATTACTGCTTATCCTAATCCTGCTGCAAACAGTATTTTGCTTCAATCTGATAATGCCGCAGTAAAAATTATTCGATATGAAATTTATGATGCCGCAGGAAAATTGATACTACATAAAAATGTAAATACTGCACAGCAAAATATTTCATTACAACATTTTTCATCGGGTATTTATACTGTTAAAGTTTCTACTGCAAACAATAGCGAAGTGTTGAGAGTAATGAAGTATTAAAGTTTTATTCCTTCTTGCAATAATCTAATACCGTTATCAAATATGTAATACCAAACTATTTTAAAATTAGAATTGGTATAAGATGCAAAACAAAAAAGGGAGCAATTTGCTCCCTTTTCTTTAAATAATAACAACCAACCACTTATCTTATTTATTCACTATCAATCGTTTTGTAACTACTGCTTTTTCAGCTTTAATGGTTACGATATATAAGCCGTTATTCATGTTGCTCATATCTACTTTCACATTGTGAAAGCCTGCCATTACTTTATCATTATGAATGGCAGCAACCTGTTTTCCGGTAATATCATATACTGCTACTTCAATATCGGTGCTGTTCACCAAATCCATGCTTACGGTGAAAATATTCGCGGTCGGGTTAGGATACAAGCGTATGCTGTTGAACGCTGCTTTTTCTTCAATACCTACCGTAATGCTCAGTTGTATTGTTGTTGTATCTGAACAGTTGGCATTTTCTGCAATCAGCTTTACGGTATAGTTCCCCGGCTGATTATAAGTATGTGTCGGGCTTGACTGCAACGAAGCAATTTCATCGCCAAAATCCCAAATATAGTTTGTGGCATTGGAAGAAGTATTGGTAAATGAAACCTCTAAGCCGTTAGCGGTGTGCGTAGCTGAAGCCGAAGGCTTTGTGTTTACAGTTACAACAACAGGATTTGACGCGCCTGCTCCATCGCATGGGTCGGCATTGGTAACAGTAACAATATAGCTGCCGCCTGTGGTAACGGTAATGCTTCTGGTAGTTGCGCCATTGCTCCATGAATAGGTGTCAGATAAAGAAGCCGTTAAAATAACCTCGCCACCTTCGCAGAAAGTTAATGCGCCTGCAACTGCAATAGTAGGTTGTGGCGAAGAACCCGATGATGTGATAACGGGCGAAGAAGTTGCAGAACAGCCATTCCCGTCAGTATGAGTAACAGTAATAGCTTCAGATGTAGAAACTGTAATGGTTTGTGTAGTCGCGCCTGTGCTCCACACATTTCCTGTCGCATAAGAAGAAGTTAAATCAACAGAACCACCTGTGCAGAAAGATGTATTTCCGCTTGCGGTGATGGTTGGCGCGGCAGGATTTTGGTTTACTGTAACGTTAACCGCCTGAGCCGTTGCCGAACATCCTACACCATTGGTTACCGTAACATTGAATGAACCGGCACTTGCGGCAGTAACGCTTGAAACCGTAGCCCCGTTTGACCAATTATAAACTGCGCCCGATGTGCTGCCTGTTAATGTAGCGCTGATGTTAACAGAACCGCCTGCGCAAAATGATGTGTTGCCCGAAGCGGCTAGGGTAACGCCAACAGTATTGTTCGTAGCCGTGTTGTATGCAGGAGCAAACGGATTAAATTCTGACCAGCAAAGCGTCCAGTCTTCTGTCCCGAATGCACCTCTGAAATTTACAGGCGTAAAGAAAGGATCTTGTAATCTTGAATTAGAAAAACTTCCCGAAGCCAAAAGGCTTGAATTGGGTTGTGGCCTGAAATCGGGACGGGTGTAGTTTCCGGTTACAAAATCAACAACATTGAATGACTTAGCATTATAATTAAGCGAAGCGTTGTTTGCATGAAACTCGTTGTTTTTCGCAGGAGTTTTGAAAATATTCAGAATATTCCCGGCATCAGAACCATTTGCTCCTTTTAAAGAGTCATTTGGTAATGCCCAACCTGAAATAGTTACATTTTCCAATTGCAGTTCATTGTTGGTATAGTTTGCTTCCGTTCCTGTTCCGTCTAATCTTAGCCCTTCTTCATAGCCTGCAAAGAACGAATTATAGATAGAAATTTTGGTATTTCTTCTTATATGCAGGGCAGATTGATGAAGTGCGTTTGCACTGCCTGAAGTGGTAGGGTATGGGCCAAAGTTTGAAATATTTGAAAAAAGAGGAGCCGTAGAAGGAGTGTTTGTTGAACCTTGCGGAGAATTCAAATTGTCGTTATCAGATTCAAAAGCGTTAGAACCAGACTGGTCGGCCAACTGAGAGTAACGCTGGGAAACGGCAAACTGTATTTTACCATTGAAGCCCAAATCGGTATCAAAATCATCATCCCAAGTGCCTAAAGCAATCAGGTATTTGGCGTTTACTGTTCCGCCAAACCATTCAAACGCATCATCACCGCTGAAAGAAACCTGAACGTGGTCAACCACTGTTTTGTTTCCTACACCGTAAAAAGTTAATCCGTTAATTTCAGAATTGGATTGTGTAGTCAAAGGAATACCCGGAAATTCAATTCTTACATATCTGAATACGCCTGAACTGTCTGTTCCGCTTGCGGCATTCAATACGCCATGAGGATTTGCCGGAAGCCCCCAGCCATAAGTAGTTCCTATGCCTCCTTCTGCTGTTCCGATACCACCGGGAACATTCACCGGAGCGTAACCGCAAATTACCACGCCTCCCCAATCGCCCGGCTGACGGTAAGGAAGATTCGTGTTCGGGTTAATTCCTGCGGGCTGGTTTGAAGTAAAAATAATCGGCTCGGAAGGCGTTCCTTCAGCAATAATTTTTCCGCCCGGCTCAATAACTAATGTGCCCGCACGATACCCCAAAGCCGAGCCATCGGGTGTTTTTGCTCCTTTGATAATAGTTCCGGGTTCAATGGTTAAGGTAACACCAGGGTTAACATAAATGAACCCGTCTAAGATGTAACTGTTGTTTTTTGTCCATGTTGTATTGGTAGAAATATTACCGGCAGGAATAATGATTTGCGCGGCAGCATTTTTACACAACAATACAGCAACAACTACTGTAAGCATTGAAAATAATTTTTTCATAATTGTTATTTTTGAGTTGGTTAAAAATTTGTTTTTTGTCTGGCACAAAACTATTTCCCTACTCTTAACACAAACTGTATTTAACATTAAGGAATGATTACCTTGTGTGAGTTTTTATATTACCAAAATGTTTCTTGATTGTTAAGCATATCCTGCAAGATTGGGTTATACTTTGCGCAGGATAAAATTCCTGCAAACATTTTTCAGTTCTTTGGATTTAAACACTGAAACATTAGTTACTCTTCTTCAAAACAAAATTATCATACCTGTCAACAACCGCTCGAAAGAGGCATGTGTTATTGAAAAAGGAGTTGTTCGGGCTGTAAGAATTAGAAAACGCTTGAATACGACTTACAGAAACACCGTGAAACGTTTTAAACAGGAAGATTATGGTATGGTGGAAACGAATTAATCATGGAAATAATTTTTGTAGATTTGTTTTGTTATGGAAACGTTCAAATTGGAAATATTAAACCCTAAAGCCTTGCAGCTCATAAAAGGAATGCAAGAGTTGAAGCTCATCAAAGTGAGTAACGATCCTGTTTCCAAACTCAGAGAATATCTCAAAAAAACGAGAAAGCCAAATGCGCCAAGTCTTGCAGAAATTACCGAAATAGTAGAACAGGTAAGAGCAAAACGATATGAGCAAAAGTAAACCGGCACGAATTGTAATTGACACTAATCTTTGGATTAGTTTTAT
>CAYSGX010000077.1:5436-10424 GCA_964430605.1 uncultured Chitinophagaceae bacterium | reverse complement strand
AGAAAACGCCATTCATCATTTTCAGCTTTATCAAAGGTAACAGAATAAACTTTCAAATATTGAAAATAAATGACGTTTCTGAAAGTATGTCATATTTATGTGTAAACTATTTTTTGTTCAACTTAAAAAAGGTATATCTGTATGTGCCTTCTATTATTTTGGAATTATAATTTTCTGTAAAATAGTTTTGGATTAATTCCATTTTTGACGTTAAGTCATAACCGTAAAAGCTTGTCCCCAAATCTTTCACGTTCTGATTAACAAAATCAATCATTACGATTTCAAAACCGTCAGATAAATATTGTTCTATCTGTTCAACTGATTGTATCAGGTATTCCTTGTCGTCCATTTCCAATTCAGCAGACTCTCCTCTGGGAAAATGCAAAAAATGAATATTTCCCCAAAACAAGGCTGCCAGTGGTATAAAATTATCGAATCCCCTGCTTATAAAAAGTGTTTTTTCAGGGTTTTTAATCTCTTTTTTCACTATTTCCACATTTTGGAAAGACTTCTTATCACAGTCTTTGTTAATAGCAATCCTCAGTATCAGTCCGATTGAAAAAACTATGAACGCAGGAAACAACACTATTCTTCCAAAATATTTAATTGGCTTTTCCCAAAGTACATACAATAATATAACAAAAGCATAGATAAAAAGAAATTGCGGCTGAATAAAAAATTGAGCATCTGAACCTTGTTCATAATAATTCATTGCAGAACCGATAATAAAAACAAATATCAGAAACAGGAGCATTTCTAATACAGGCTTATTTTTTACATAATGTTCTTTTTCCCATACTAGCAGATATATGTAATATAGACTGATAATTAATAAAGGAATTGTTGCTATTGGAATAATATAGCTTAATGTCCGAAAGGTCATACCCAGCCAAAAGAATGAAAATGTATTAACAAAAACCACAGGAATTTTCTCTAAGGTAACTCCACTGACCCATAAAGTTCCATCTCCTTTTGCCGGATATATAACAGATAACAACGAAATATCAAACACGAAACTGACCACCAGAAAAATAGAAACAGAGACTAGAATTACCCTGCAAATATTTTTCATTTTCATAAAAAGAGGTTTCTTATCGAAAAAAAGCAGATATATAAAAAGTGAAAAAAAAGCAGGAAGCCCAGAAGTCCAGTGAAACAGCAGAGACAAAGACATTGAAAACACACAAAATATTAAATATAAGGGGGCGCTGTTTTTCAAATATAAAAAGAAAAAATAAATCGAACAAACATAAAACATATAAGACGGAAGTATATCCTCATTATTTATAGACAACAGAAATATTCCTGGGCAGATAAAATGAAAAGCGACAGCAATGAGCGCTGATTTTGCGTTAAATAGAATGTTTTTTGCAAATAAAAAAAATATAGATAATGTAAAAGAAGAACATATTCCATTGAAATACACAATAGCTTTATAATATTCTGTAGGGTGATTAAAATTTAACAATTTTGTGAATACCTTTAGAAAAGGATAATATAATATACCTCCATTTTCCAATGCAGACGTATTACCACTTTTATATTCAGAGAAACTCAAAGATTTCCAGACTCCGTTGAAAGTAAGAGTCATAGACATAGATAGTGCTTCGTAAAAAAAGTAATAAAACAACAACCCTCCTAAAAAGATTACCCAAAATACCACAATGTTATTCATATGCGCTTTGAATAATTTGTTTTTAGAGTTTAGTCTGTAGTGCTGATATGTCTCAAGAATAAGAAAAGCGATAACCGAAAGAATAAAATAAAAAATACTATTCTGTATAACATAGTAGAGGAACTTACCAATTCGCGGATGCCATTCCTGAATGACTTCTACCGGACTATTCAGATAATGAGAATTAGATTTTAAAAATACAATGAAAGGAAAGAGCAATATAATGATTGCCAGAAACAATCTTTTTACAGAATTAAATAACATATTTATAAATTGTTTTTTCGGTTGTATTCCAAAAACCAATCAGTCATTTCTTTAGTGTCTTCTTGTAATGAGGGTTTCGGTTTCCATAATGTTTGGTTATATAATTTTGAAATATCTGCCTGAGTATAAGATAATTCATTTTCAGGTAACGGTTTGGAAATAATATAGGGCTTCGAGTTGAGATTTTCTGCTACAGAATTCATAAACTTCCACACAGCCATATCCTGTCTAACCCATGAGTCATAAACAGTGAAGAAGCGCATGCCGCCTATGCAAGTAAGTCCAAATTGCCTTGCATAAGTATCTGCTAGCAACTCATTTATTTTTTTTGTTACTCCATAGGATGACATGGGGTTGCTTGTTTCATCGTTTTCTTTAAAAGCGGTGTTTTTGCTTTCGTTATAAACGGATGAACTACTAGCGTAAAAAACATTTTTTATACCCAGTACTACCGATAATTGAAGCATATTTTGAAAGCTTTTTACATTGGTATCGAAATATAATTCAGAATATAGGACGAGTTCGATATTCCTGTGCAAGCCGCTAAATAAATAATAGCACTGGGCTTAATCTTCTCTATTATATGCAGTAAATCTTCGTAATTTCTGATATCGGTATAATGATAATTTATTAGTTCGCTAATCAGTGATAATCTTTGGCTTCTGATATCGTTTTTATGAGGTAGAACAGAGTCTATCCCATATAAATCATAACTGCCGTAAAGTTTCCTTACCGAATGGAAACCAATAAATCCGACAATTCCTATGATTAATTTTTTTTTCATTGTTCTGATTTTTATTGAGGAATATTATGGTCTTTTGGTGTAGCGTTACAATCACCAATTACTCCCATAAATTGCGTGATTTTATTTTGATTGATTCCTTCGGGTGATACAGGGCGTTCTCGGATATATACTTTTACATCCTCAATTGCTTTCAGTTCAGGGTTATGATTTTGCCATATTCTCCAATAATCTCGTACCCGTTTTTGTACATCTTTTCCACTTTCGAAATCATTGATTAAGTTGTGTTCCAACCAACCGTAGTTTTCCCATCTGAAGTTATTTTTCTTCCCTGCCGAATGAACATCAATAGTATTGCCTTCGAACAAACAGGGTTCAAAATGTATGATTTTTATAGTATCGGAAATAATAGCCGCATATTTTGGGTATGCTGAAAATGGATAGGTATCTATGGAAAACATGCCGCATAAAAAATTCATGGAAAGAATTGTAATTCCTGTTCCAAAAGCCCATTTGGAATAACCAGAAACAGCATCCGCTTTCAATTCTACTTTGGAAAACAAACAGGTAAAATCAATATAAAACAAATAAAAAACCTGTAGCCAAAAGAAAAAATGAATGTATATAAAATAGCCAATGGTATTGTGCATCAGCAAACCTCCGACAGCAGAAACCCAACGTGTTACAAGTTTTAGTAAGAACAAAATATAACACAACTCAAATCCTATTAAGAGTAATCCTCCGGCTTTCAATAATGCAGGATAATGGTCAATTCTTATAGCTGGAATTTTGTCGTAATGCTGTAACCATTCCAACTGCACCTGATTGACCATAGACTGGCTTAAAGCCCAGTCAAAGCCACAGTCCCATAATTTGCAAAATCCTGACCAAAAATAAATAATACCGAATTGCAGCCATATAAATCTGACAGGAAAGGTATAATCTGCACTTTTTACAACAGTTTTTTTACTCAGCTTAGCATCTAATGAAAGGGCATCATAGCATCTACTGAAAGTAAAGAACCAGCTTATCCAAATTACAATTTGCTCGTGCCAAAGTTTTCCGAAAAAATTAGGCGTTGCAATAATATAAAGTACACATACTGCATTCACAAGCAAGAACCATCTTGTTTTGTAGCCGACTATAATAAACAGGCAACAAATAATTCCTGCAAAAACAAATGTCGTATAAATGAAAGCATTGACAGGAAGCAATTCTACCAGCCAGTTTATATAAGGTAAAGATGCTTTACTTGATAAAGAAACAATTGGTAAAGCAGAAAAATATTTTGTACAATAAATGAATGCTAAGTACGAAAAAAACAATATCCTTAAAACAGCGATGTTGTGAGGCAGTTGAGGCAGCAGCAAATAATTTTTTAGGTAATTACTTATTCTTTTAAAGTTTCCGAGAATTACAGTTACGGTCTGAAAAGAAATGTGCAATAAAAATCCTCTCGCAATGAGAACTTGCATATCGTTTTGTAACGCTATTGATATAAATTGCTTCGATAAAAAATATAAAGCGAGATAAAATAGAAAAAATGAAAGTGTTAATACAAACTCGTAAGTAATAAATTGCCAATAACCGAATTGCTTATTATAGAAAAGCCAATTGGTATTCCGTGTTACTTTTCTGAATAAATAATATCCTAAAATAGCAAGTAGAAGAAAAAAAGAAATCTTAAATAGTAAGATGAAAGAATAAGCTATCAAATAAAATTTGGGAAACCACAACTTAAAATCACTGTATGGCGAGTCAAAATAAAAGTAGAATGTATCATAAGATATTTTCCAGTAGTAAAAATTTAAAATATAGAACGTCAGAAAAATTAAGTAGCAAAAATTGAAAATCAAGTAATGCCTGATTTTGGAGATGAATGCAATCATATTTTTCTGTATAGTCATTTCCCTGATTTAAATTTTTCGTTTTTCAATTTCTCCCGATATCCATTTGTAAGTAATCTCCATCCCTTTTTTTAAATCATATTCCGGTTGCCATTTTAAATCTTTTTCAATTAAAGTATTATCCGAACATCTTCCCCTCACGCCTTCCGGTCCGGGTATATTTTTTACGGATAGTTTTTTTCCTGCAAGCTGCATAATCAATTTTGCAAAGTCGTTAATCGAAATCATTTCTTCCGAACCGATATTATATGCTCCTGTTTTATCTGAACGAAGCAGCAATATGGTTGCATCCAAACAATCGTCAATAAAAAGAAATGAACGGGTTTGTCTGCCATCGCCCCATATTTCTATTTCACCGCCATCGGGTGTTTGCGCTACTTTTCTGCATAGTGCGGCAGGA
>CAYSGX010000077.1:0-5426 GCA_964430605.1 uncultured Chitinophagaceae bacterium | reverse complement strand
GCGCTTTCCGTTCCGTAGATATTGTGATAGCGGGCAATTTTTACATTCAGCCCGTAATTTCTTTTGAACGATAAATACAGACGTTCGCTGAATAATTTTTCCCATCCGTATTCGCTGTCGGGTGCGGCAGGATAGGCGGATTCTTCGCTGCATTTAGGATTTTGAGGGTCTGACTGATTGTATTCAGGATACATACATGCCGAAGAGGAATAAAATAATGCTTTCACTTTTTTTTCAACGGCAGCTTTTGCCACATTCAAGTTGATTTGTGCCGAATTGCGCATCACATCCGCATCATGCTCGCCCGTAAAAATATAACCCGCTCCGCCCATATCGGCTGCAAGCTGGTACAATTCGTCTGAATTTTCGTCAATGACATTTTGCACAAAATCCCAATTGCGTAAATCGCCCAAAATAAATTCATCGGCTGCCGTTTCAGAAAATTCGGGATATTTTAAATCAATTCCTTTTACGTAGTAGCCTTCTTTTTTTAATCTTTTCACCAAATGCGAGCCAATAAATCCGCCTGCTCCTAATACTATTGCTTTTTTCATTTCAGCTTGTATTTCTCAACTAACAAATTTATATCCTTATCATTATGCTCTTTCGGAAGAAGAAAAAGATAAAGCCAATCATCGGGCAAATTATGCTTCGATAGTCCATATCCGTTAGCAAACATCCAACCTAAAACCATATCATCATAATTTCTTTCATAAAAAAGAGTATTTGAGTCATGGTTATCTATGGAACAAAATTTTCCGATAAAATTATTATATGCGCTGTCAAAGTTTTCTTCTACATACTGATGCGCAAAGTTAGTATATAGAACTAAAACACCGGAAGTATCCCAGTTAGGTATATAATCATATCCGTCCTGAATTACTGTAATCTCGTTACATCTGTATTCAGACAAAAGTGAAATGAGTTCTTTAAATGACAGCGCTTGATTATTCTTGTTTTTTAAAGAGATATTAAGGTAGGCATCCTGAACGATATAGTCGTGTATTTCCTTATTCCAAACCAAAGTCAATTGATGAGAGGCGCTATCATATCCCATATCATAAGTCGTAGCCTTGTATCCTAAATCTTCATATATCCTGTTTAGAAAATGTGCTGACCCTCCACAATACACGGTGGCAGAGTCTTTAAAAAAAACATTGTAATAACGTTCGCCTGTCCATGATGGCCAACTCTTGTCCAAGATTTGAGCATCATGAATCCCAAAACCTCCATCAATTAATTCAGCCGTTTTTTTTCGTATATAAGAGGTTTTATCAAAATCAGAAGACATAGTATCTGTTCCTTTCCGAAGAAAGTCGAGAAATTCAGAATAGGTTTTATGTTCACGATACTTAGGTTCAACATTAATTTGCCGGCATGAAACAATTAATAAGACCATTAGTAGTATCGAAACTGTTAACTCTTTTGTTTTAATTCTTTTCATGTTGTTAACTATCTTAATCTAAATTTTTCAATTAAAGTACTTAAATATTCTATATTATTAGTTATCAGTTCATTACTCCTGATGCTTTCTGCTGCTACTGTCCCCAGTTCATATATCAGTTTATCTGAACTACAAACGCGAAACATTTCTTTTGCCATTGTAATATAATCATACTCATCTACTAATATTCCGGTTTCTTTATGTGTTATTACTTCTGCAATTCCGGCATGATTAGTTGCTACCACCGGCAGACCTGTCGCCATTGCTTCCCTTACAGAAACGGGAGTTCCTTCCTTATCTCCGTTAACAGGGGTAGTTAATGAATGTTGTACAAATACACGCGCTTTTTTCATTTCTTCATAAACCTGTTGTGGTGTTTGCACTCCTTTAAAATCAATTTTGTTTTCAATATTTAATGCCCGTGCAAGTATCAAACTCGACTCAAACAACTCGCCTCCGCCACCTTGCCCAATCATTACTAATCTTGCATCGGGAATTTGTTTCAAGACTTCGTGAAATGATAAAATTACAAGGTGCGGACTTTTGGTTTCGGCAAACCTGCCAACAAACAAAAACACAGGCGGATTTTTAGAATGGTCGCTGTAGGTAAATAAATTCAGGTCAATAAGCGAAGGCAGATAAAACAACTTTTCGCTTACGTTATACAAGTTGTTAATCTTGTTCAGAATATCATTTGAAACGCAAATGATTTTTGAACAATAGGCAAGCATATCTTTGTAACGTTCGCGGTTAGTTTTAAAAAATTCTTTGTGATGAATGTCATAGCCCCTGAACGTAACAATAAGCGGAATGTCCGCTTTTCTACAATCTTCAAAAACCTCAGCGCCACAGGTGCCAAATTCGGCAAGAACAATTTTGATATTATTTCGTTTCAGATAATTCCTGAACGCTTTTTTCAGATAATGATTTTTACCCTTATTCCAGAAAAGCTCCCACCATTCAATGAATTTTAGGATTATGGGATTATCGGATAACAAATGATTTTCGTGAACTTCGGAATCGGGAAAATACCCGCCATATAATTGATGAACATAATAGTGTTCTTTCAGCCCTTTTATTTTTAAATCAATAAACGTCTCGGTGTATTTATTTAAATTTTTATTGACTACCGCAATATTGATTAAATCTTTTTTCTTCTTTTTTCTTCTTTCATTTCTTGCATAGTCGGTATAGTGTTCGCGTTTGGCTTTTTCAACGCTTTCAAACAAAACAAATCTTCTGAAATAATAAATGGTATAGTTGACTATCTTCGATATAACAGGACGTATAAGCGCAACATAAACCCAACGGGGGCTTCTGCGGGAATACGCCATCATAATTACACATACTGTTATTATTGCAATAATCGTGTTCATGCTATCTTCTTATTTTCCTTTTTCATCCAAAAGGCAAACCATTTTTCCATTATCGAAATTTTCCATAAAGCCCAATATTCTTTTGCTGCTATCTTTTTGTCAATAAATTTTCTGTTCACAATTCCCGCTTCTGCCAACATACTTTTCGCTAATGTTTTTTTATACCATTCTATGTTTGCGTAATAATCATTCGGACCTGCAAATCCTTGTTTTTGCCTGTTCAGTATTTTTGCGGGCAAATGATTTTTTAAAATTTCATGCAAAGGCATTTTGGTTATTGCATGATTGAAATAACAATTTTCATCCAACGAAAATATCATTTCATATAAATGATGGTCTAAGAAAGGAACTCTGACTTCAAGCGAGTGAAACATTGATGCCCTGTCAATTTTTGTCAATACCATTTCGCCCATAAAACATTTCATATCCATATACTGAATGGATTTCAGCGGACTTAATTTTTTCTGAAAGTGTTTCCTGTAAAACCAATAAATGTCTTCGGGAATATGTTGATGAAATTCGGATTGAAACATTTCTTTTAGTTCGTTATGTCCAAATATTCCCATAGCCATTGACTGTGCGTAATAATTAACCGTATCATAAGGTTTGAAAAAATACTTGATTTTTTCTTTCAGGTTACGATTTTGGTTTAATGCAAAAAAATCTTTCTGCCATGTGTAGCCGCCAAAAATTTCGTCCGCCCCTTCCCCGCTCAAAACAGCTTTTACTTTTTTTCTTGCCAACTGGCTGACCATATAGGTCGGAATAACGGAAATGTCGGCAAAGGGTTCATCATATACTTCGGGCATTACAGCGGTCAAATCCAGACTTTTTTCATCGGCAATAACGGCTTCATTCTCTGCCTCGAAATGGTCTGCCACGATTTTTGCAAAGTGATGTTCACTGTTTTTCCAGTTTTCAAAACCTATTGAAAATGTATTAAACTTATAGCCAAGTCGGTTCATATAATAAACCAATGCGCTGCTGTCATAACCCCCGCTTAAAAATGAACCTACGGGTACATCTGCCCGCAAATGTTGTTTCACAGAGTTGAACAATAGTTCATCTGTTTCGGAAACTAATTTTGTTTCGTTTATTTTTTTATCTGAAAATTCAGGATTCCAATATTCTGTTTCTTTGACAGAAAGGTTATTGATATTCACCTCTAAATAATAAGCGGGAGGAATCTTAAAAATGTTTTTCCATATCGTTTTTGGCGATGGTATATAACGATACACAAAATAATCGCAGAAGGCGGAATAATTTATTTTTTTTTCTACTTCTTCTGATGCTAAAATTGCTTTTAATTCAGAAGCAAAAATAAATTGCGTTTGCGAAACGGAATAATAAAGCGGTTTAATTCCAAACCTGTCCCGAACTAAAAAAAGTTTTTGCTTTTCTTCATCTAACAGGGCGAAAGCAAACATGCCTTTTAATTTATTCACGACTTCAATTCCCCATTTTTCGTATCCTGCAAGAATTACTTCCGTGTCGGTAGATGTGCGAAAAGAATAAGTATTTTTCAGTTCTTCTTTTAGCTCAAGGTAGTTGTAAATTTCCCCGTTGAAAGTAATCACGGTGTTTTTATTGTTGGAACACATCGGTTGAGCACCCGCATCGGATAAATCCAAAAATGAAAGCCTGCGGTGTCCCAACGCAATTGTGCCGTTCTCGGAAATAAAAATTCCTTTGCCGTCAGGACCTCTGTGCCGAAGCGTATCGGTCATTTCAGAAAATTGTTCCCGATTGATTTTTTTATGAAGACTGATATGTCCCGTTATACCGCACACTATTTTTGAATTATTTTTTCTTTAATGTACTTCAATGCTGATTTTTTTTCTTTTTTCAAATTAATTCCAAACAAAAGAAACAAATAATAAATACCGTAATTTGCCAGATAAGAAAGAACAACCCTGATATATTTTTTGTAAAACCAAATAATACTGTTGTAATTGAAAAGAAAAAAATGAAATGCTAAAATGAAAAGAAAAAAATAATTTTCTATAATGAGTAAAACAACAAATAAATAAGGCAGCCATAAGTGGTAATGAAAATTAATTTGTTGCAGGTAATGTTTTTCCTCATTAGCATAATGGGATTTAATCCCCTTATCTGAAAATAAAAGCAGAATTTTAAACAGCACAATTAAACTTAGCAAAATACCCGCCAACGGATTGTAAAAAAACAGTACCGTTGAAAAAGATAAAAAGCTGAACATTTTCAGCGTCCAGATATAACGCACGCTCCACTTGCGCACATTTTCTTTTCCTGCTTTTACAGCCCATGTTATCACATTTATTTGCTTATCGTTTTCATAATCTTCCAACTGGTGAATGGCGAGGTTGTATATTCCAGTTATCAGCAACCAAAAAGCACAAGTTCCATAAAAAAGTAATAGCGAAACATTGTTATTGCCTAATAAAGAAAATGTATGAAAAGCCAGCATAAAAGGTATAACATACGCATATAAAGCATCTGCCACCAAAGCTGCGAAACCTTTTTCTTTCAACCTGACGGGAGGGCAAGCATATAAAACAAGCAGTAAAAATTCTGCTCCAAGCAAGCGCCAACTAAACGCGTTATTGGGCAACAAAATCACCGGAAGC
>CAYSGX010000076.1:8933-10464 GCA_964430605.1 uncultured Chitinophagaceae bacterium | reverse complement strand
ACCGGCAAAGCGCATTGTTTGAAAATCTTGCTCCGGGAAAATATTATCCGGTGGTGAAAGACAATAATGGTTGTATAAAACAAACCATTGTAAATATTACTGAACCTGCGGTTTTAAATACCGGTTACACGGCAGTTAATGTAAGTTGTAACGGTTTAGCTGATGGTAGAATTTTTATACTTTCTTCCGGTGGACAATCGCCCTATTCTTATGAATGGAGTAATGGCGCTACAACCAGCAGTTTACAAAATCTTGCCGCGGGAAATTACTCATTTACCATTCGCGATGCCGCTGGTTGTGAAAAAATTTATGCTGAAGAAATTACCGAACCCAATGCAATTGAAACCAACTTTGTAATATCAAACGCTACCTGTTCAAATGGCAGTGATGGTTCGTTGAAAATATTAATTGGTGGCGGTGCTGCCCCTTATAATTTAACATGGAGCAATGGTACCGATTCTTTAACCAGAACCGGTTTAGCCCCCGGAAATTATGCTTATACTGTTACCGACAGTTCAGGTTGTGTACTTTCCGGTGCAGCAACTGTAGGCAGCCCTGCACCTGTTCAAATTTCAGCAAACATTATTCCCGATTATTCAGCGACAGGCGAAGGCGCGATTTACATTACCGCTACAGGCGGTACTCCACCATACACTTATATCTGGATTAATGGCGCTACTACAGATTCTTTGGAAAATCTTTCAGCCGGAAATTATTTGGTGCAGGTAATTGATGTATATGGTTGCAGAATTTCAAGAACATTTACTGTTACTACACCAACATGGATTGAGGATAATGATATTGTAGCTATCAGCATATACCCAAATCCCGCACAAGATTATATTAACATGGCAATGGCTTTACCTTTTGTTACAGACTTAACTGTTACCATTACCAATACAATTGGCCAGGAATTATTTGTAAAAAAATATGCTTCAGTAAAATCTGATGAGCTGTTTATAGAAACCAAAAATTTTGCTGCCGGAAATTATATCGCTAAAATTGAAAGCCCGCTTTTCAGTAAAAGATTAAGGTTTATTATTTCCAAATAATTTTATTTTTCTATAAACCATATCTTGCCGAAATTTCCAGCATTCTTTCTATCGGCTTTTTCGCTTTTAAAATTAATTCATCAGAAAGTAATAATTCAGGTAATTCATATTGCATACACAAATACACTTTTTCAAGCGTGTTTAATTTCATGTGGGGGCAATCGTTACAGGCACAATTATTATTGGGTGGTGCCGGGATAAATGTTTTACCGGGCGATAATTTTTGCATTTGATGCAGAATGCCGGTTTCGGTAGCCACAATAAATTCAGTTGCACTATCTTTTTCAGAATATTTTAAAAGCGCGGTGGTAGAGCCTATAAAATCGGCAATATCTAATACGGCAGTTTCACATTCAGGATGAGCGATAAATTTAGCGGTAGGATGTTTAGCCTTCAGCTTTAATATTTTATCTAAAGAAAAAATTTCATGCACCATACATGCTCCATTCCATAACACCATATCCCTGCCTGTTTTCTTT
>CAYSGX010000076.1:0-8923 GCA_964430605.1 uncultured Chitinophagaceae bacterium | reverse complement strand
ATTCAGCATTTGAAGAGGTACAAATAATATCGCTCAAAGCTTTTATTTCGGCTGTGCAATTAATATAAGAAATTACCACATGGTCAGGATGTTGCGCTTTGAAAGCGGCAAATTCTTTTGGCGGGCAACTGTCGGCAAGTGAGCATCCTGCATTCAAATCGGGTAAAACCACTTTCTTTTCGGGACAAAGAATTTTGGCTGTTTCTGCCATAAAATGTACTCCGGCAAAAACAATCATATCGGCATTGGTAGCTGCGGCTTGTTGGGAAAGCCCTAAACTGTCTCCAATATAATCGGCAATATCTTGTATATCAGCATCTTGATAGTAATGCGCTAATATGATGGCATTCTTTTCTTTTTTTAATTGCTGAATGGCATCAAACAAATCAAGCGTTGGGTTTATCGCGACATCTAAAAACCCTGTTTTATAAATTTTTTCTTTTGCTGAAATAAAGTTATCCATCTGTTATTATTATTAAAAAATTAATTTAAAAATTTACCACATCATCATTAAGGCTGTGAATTGGCTTATAAAATTCCTGATATTTTCTTGGATTATAAGTTATCCAATTTCAACCTGCTGTAATCAACAACTAAAAATTTATAATAATTCAATGAAACCGAATAGCATACATAATTGTTCACAGTAGTTTAAATTGGTTAATGTTAATAGAAACAGCAAATGTTAGTTGTGGGTAATGATGTTTAAAGTGTTAGTTGTTTTATTATAAATAGCAAGGTAAAATACCCTGTAAAAAAAATCAATCCTGCAAAAAAAGATGTTGGTTTTTTAAAGGGCATTATCCCCAGTGTAATTAACAAATAAAAAGGCAGGCGTTTGAATTTTTTTCGGCTCGCTTCGCTCGTTTTTACTTATATAGGTTCATTTGCGTTACATATTCCTCCACCGCTGGGGGCATCATATACTTAACCGATTTTTTTTCTTTGATACACTGCCTGATATAAGTAGAAGAAATTTCCAATTTAGGAAAATCAAAAACCCGGATATTCGGGTGCGAAAATTTTGGTTCGTCCACACCTCGCTTATAGCAGTACACCGAAAAATTATTCAACAACGTTTCATAATTTTTCCATTTAGGCAACGAATCAATATTGTCTGCGCCCATAATCAGCACAAATTCATGCTGTGGATATTTTTCCGTGAGGTGCGCCAGCGTGTCGATAGTATAAGAAGGCTTGGGCAACGAAAATTCTATGTCAGAAGCCCTGAAACGAGGATTGTTTTCAATGGCAAGCTGAACAAGGTGCAGCCTGTCATATTCTTTCAGCAGCGTTTCTTTTTTCTTTAGCGGGTTTTGTGGCGAAACCACAAACCACAGTTGCTGTAAATCGGTGTGGCTTATAAAATGTTCGGCAATAATTAAATGCCCTACATGCACAGGATTAAAAGAACCGAAAAACAAACCAATTTTCATTGCAACAAATTATTTCGTCAACAAAGCTATTTCTATTGATTGATAATTTTTTCTTTCAGCAAATTTCCGGCCTCATCATAAATCAACTCCCGAATCATTTCATTAAAATGCACTTCTAATAAGTAATAATTTGCAGATGCCGATTCTACTTTCAACCTCTTTTTAATAATCCAGTCTGCATAAAAACTTCCGTAGTGATTAAAAATTAACTCAGTAGGCATTTGTTGAACATAAAGATGCGTTTCTTGCCAATTGCCCGAGCTGCTATATAAGGCGTGTAGTTTTATCCCGTCAGAAAAAAACACAGCCAAAAACCGTTGGCCATCTTTATACCAGGAAATCTTTTTAGCGTTCAGAAACTTTTCTTCAAAAGCGTTTACAATAATGGCAGGCACCGCTTTTTTCTTCAACTTGTTTTCTTTTTCTTGTGCGGAAGCGAAACCGGCAACTAAAAAAACAACAGACAACATGAGTGTGAATTTCATAAACAAAACATTTAGAATTCAGATAATGAAAAAACCCTGCCAGAAATAGTATCGCAGGCTTCTAATCCATAATTCACGTTAATCCAAAGCAGGCGGATTAAAGTAATGCCCGAACCTTGGGCAATCACATTTCTTTTTGAATACACCACAACCTTGCAACGATAGTGCAGCGAGAATAATTACAAAAGCAAGTATTTTTCCGGTCTTTTTCATAGTGGTTAATAACGCTTTGTAAAACTACTTATTTTTATCGCATCTTTTCAGAAGCAAATTTTTCCATGACCCAAAAAAATATTTTAGTAGCCGCGTTAGACTGGGGTTTGGGTCATGCCACACGGTTAATACCTGTAATCTATGCGCTGAAAGCTCGACAATGCAATGTTGTTTTGGCGGCTTCGGGTAATGCGTTGGTTTACTGGCAATCAGTCTTTCCCAATGAAAATATAATAGCGTTGCCGGCATACAGTCCTGTGTACAGTGGCAATATGAATTTCAGTATGATGCTGCAAACACCAAAGTTTTTAAAAACTATTTATGCTGAAAATGCCGCGCTGAAAAAAATAGTGAAGCAACATCATATTCATGGTATTATTTCCGACAACCGCTATGGTTTATTTCATGCCGAAATTCCATCGGTTATTATTACTCATCAATTGTTTATTCAAACACCAAAAGGGTTTCCACTTTTAAAACCTGTTCTGAAAAAAATAAATTTTCAGTTTATAAAGCAACATCGCTTTTGCTGGATTCCCGATATTGAAACTGATGAAAACTTATCGGGGGCATTATCGCATGGCAAAAGTATTCCGGCACATTGCCGCTATATAGGCTTGCTTTCGCAATTAGAAAAAAAGCCTTTGCCTGTTGAATACGATTTATTGGTATTGCTTTCAGGCCCTGAGCCACAACGTACTATTCTGGAAAAGAAAATATGGCAGCAATTGCAAACGTTGTTGTTAAAAACCGCTTTTGTAAGAGGTACGCAAACTGCTTTTTTTGCAAAGGAAATTCCTGAACATATTGATGTAATAAATTTGGCAAACACTGCCGGGTTGAATACACTCATCAATCAATCGGCAGTAGTGGTGTGCAGGGCAGGCTATAGCACTATTATGGATTTAATAAAAACGGAAAAACCTGCTGTGTTAATTCCCACGCCCGGACAAACCGAACAGGAATATTTAGCAAGCTACTTACAACAAAAAAAATGGTTTGTTTCGGCAACACAAAATAATTTCAGCCTGAAAGATTTAATACCAAAGGCAATGAAGTTGCCACCTCATACTATTATTAGTAAGCAAACAGATTTACTAAGTAAAGCCGTTGAAGAATTTTTAGATAGTATTATTTAAAGTCATAAACCACCAAGGCTTTTTTGCCTTCATTAATAAAATCATCGGCTTGTTTAGCGCCCATAACACGATGCAATACTTTTCCTTCAGAATTGATATAAAGTAATGTGGGATATGCCGTTACACGATATTTATCGGCAAACAACGGGCCATCGCCTTTTTCCATATCGTACTTAAAATTTATAAACGATTGGTTGTAGTACTCGCCCACCGCATTATCGGTAAATACTTTTGCAGCCATAAACTTACAGGGGCCACACCACACCGTATAAGCATCTACAAAAATGGGCATGTTTGCTGCTTGTGCCGCTTCTAAAGCTTCTTCCCATGTGCCTTTAAAAAAGTTGATGCCTTGTGCTTGTGTAATATTGTGTAACGAAAAAAGAATAGCGAGCGTAAAAAATATTTTTTTCATGGATTATTATTTCAGAATAAATTATTGCTTAAAGTTAAAAAATGTTTCGGGGTAGTTTGATTGTAAGTACAAGGCATCAAGATGGCAGGCTGTGCAAGACACTTTTTTCTAGGCTTCAGCCAACGGCTTAAAAACCAATGAGCCTCTAAAATCTGAATTTTAAGAACCGTTATTAAAAAAGATTTATCTTATAAGTGTAACACTGCCTTTTTTATTTACTATTCTCGAATTGGCAAATAAACTCAATTTAAAATAATAAATATAAACACCTGTTTCACATGCTTTGCCCATATAGGTACCGTCCCAGGGAAAATCGCCATCGTGTATTTTTTCTCCCCAACGGTTAAATACTGTAAACTGTTCAACCTTTACAGCGCCTTGTACATAAATGTAGAAATCATCATTATTGCCATCGCCATTTGGAGTAAAGGCATTTGGTATGTAAAACGATTCAGGCCCCAACACTACAATGCTTCGTGAAGTTGAATCGGAACATTCTAACTGATTGTAAGCATAAAGCACAATATTATAAGTGCCCGAATCGGTAAATACTATTTGCGGATTTGCCCCGGTAGCGGTTCCCGCAGGTTCAAAATCCCAAAAATAGGTGCTGGCATTTTGGGTTTGATTGGTTATGCCAACTGTATTTTGCGGTAACTGAATAATGTTCTCGTTCAATGTGAATGCAGCCCTTGGGTCGGCCAAAACAGTTATCATATCGTTAATAGTGCTACTGCTTGTACAGCCATCGGCAGAAGTAACCTGAAGCGTAACATTATATAATCCGGCAGCACTAAAAGTATGGCAAATATTCTGTGCTGTTGAAGTGTTGCCATCGCCAAAATTCCATTGATAAGCAGAGGGATTATTGCTTGCAGAATTATCTGTGAAACACACCGTGAAATTTTCACAACCTATTAGACTGTCGGCTTCAAAATTTACTATAGGCGAAGTAGTAAGGTTTACAACATCAGTATAGGTATTGCTGATGCAGCCCAGTTGTGTTATTGTTAAACTTACCGATTGTGTACCGGCAGTATTAAACGTTACGTTTTGATTTTGTAATGTTGAAGTGGCAGGCGTTGCGTTTACTCCGAAGTTCCAGTCAAAAGTTGCATTGGGTAAAAAACTTCCGCCCGCCTGAAAAGAAAAATTATTTCCGTCTAAACATTGATTAGCAGGTGCAACAAAATCGGCAACAGGCAACGGGACAATAGTTACCGTAACTTCATCGGTAGAAAAACAGCCAAGGCCTGTTGTAGTAACCGTGTAAGTATTGGCAACTGCATTGTTTGAATTATTTACTGAAGAAACAACAGGGTTTGAAGCAGTAGCATCGCTTAAATCTGTAGCGGGCGACCACGAATAGGTATAGCCGGCTGTTGAGGCGGTTCCCAGCGTTGCGTTATCGCCAGAACATATTGTAACATCGTTTCCTGCATTGGAAACAGGCGCAGGGTTTACTGTAACCTGTACGGTTGATGGAGTTGATATACAACTGTTTTCTGTTACAGTTAATGTAATATTTTTATTTCCTGAGGTAGCCCAGTTTACCTGGTAAGGCCCTTGCCCACTTCCCGAAGCAACCGTTCCGCCATCGAAATTCCAGTTATAGGTTGCATTTGAAGCGGCACTGCCTGTATAAGTGATGGTTGAATTTTCTCCTCCAGCACATACTGGCGATGACGCGGTAAATGTTGAAGTGGGTGGTGGCGCGACCGTAACCGTAACTGAAACAGGGCTTGAACAAGTCGCATTTACTCCGGTAACGGTATAAGTGGTTGTAACTAAAGGCGATGCTGTAACAGAGGCGCCTGTAGTAGCGCTTAATCCTGTTGCAGGTGTCCATGTGTATGAACTGCCGCCTGTAACTGTTAACGTAGTGCTTCCGCCTTCGCAAATAGTAATGTTAGGACTAACGGTGATGCCTGCAACATTATCTACCGTTACAGGTATGGTGGTAACACCCGAAACACAACTGCCTATTGCAACAGTGAGCGTAATATTTTTTATACCTCCCGTAGCCCAGCTTACTTGATATGGCCCCTGGCCTGAGCCGGAAACTATTGTGCCTCCATTAAAATTCCATGTATAAGTGGCATTAGCAGGAGCATTGCCCGTGTAAGTAATCAGCGAGCTTGCACCCAGGCACACCGGAGATGTAGTTGTAAAGGTAGAAGTAGGAGCGCCTAATACGGTAACATCATTAATGATTTCATTGGTACAGCCGCCCCATGTTGCGGTAAGTTTTACCGGATAAGTGCCTGCTGCCGGAAACGTATGAGAAGGGTTTTGAGTAGTAGCATCATTAGTTCCGTTATTATCAAAATCCCATGCCCAGGCATTTACTGACCCAACCGGAGTAGATAAATCGGTAAATACCGTTGGGCTGCCCACACATACAGTAGTTGCCGAAAAGTCTGCTACAGGATTATTGGGGTTGCCTGCAATAAAAGTATCTATAGAAAAGGAACAAGGTGTAACACCAAAAGTAGTCATGCTTACTGTATAGGTTCCGGGTTGATTCACCTGAACTTGTTGTGCATTTGCCGGGGGAATAACTCCCGGCCCGGCCCATGAATATGTAGCAGCACCTGCCGGTGCGGTAAGGGTTATACTTTGTCCGCCACATACTGTTGGCGAAGAAGAAAGTATGCCTATTGGCGAGCATTCCGCATCAATATATGCATAAGCCCAGTGGCTGCCTAAACCTCCATTGGGCTTACAATCTCTTGTAATAAATTCAATGGTTACGGTTTGTCCAATATAATTTACCAGAGGAATAAATACTGATGTCCAGGGTTTGTAAGAGATACTTCCAACTGTAGTGAAGCCGCCAATACTTTGCGAGGTAGTAGCATCTACATCAAATGCGGCACAACCAATAGGATTATTATTACCATCTCTCATTCTGATGTTAAAGAAGGGCTGTTCAGAAGCGCTATGTCCGCCATCGTTTAGCACTACCGCGTAATGGTAGGTAAAATTTGCATTAGCGGAATTCACTGTAAGTGTGTAGGTTAATGTTTCGCCATCACTATATCCTTGGCCATTTCCCAGTCTTGCCGAAAAGGTGCCTCCGGGTCTTACCACCGGTATAGTAGTGCCGCCCACTATAGGGTCAAACCCTCCTGTCATAATAAAGTGGCTGAATTCAGGTGTAGCGTTGGCAGCTTGATTATTTGGCCCTTGGTTTAATCCTGTATTATATACCGGGGTTTCAATACCCAAACAAACACCCCCTAAACTTATTCCGGTACAAGTGCGACTACTCCACGTAGCCGACCAATTGCTGAAATTACCATTTTCAAAACCTGCATTCGGACACTGACCAAAAGTTTTTTCAGAAAGAAAAACACTAAATAATATGAAAAAAGAAGTAAATAGATTTTTCATTAGCAAAAATATTGCTAAAGATATAAAAAACAACCCTCTTGTATATTATAAATGTCCTTGATAGCCAAAAGCATAATAAATCTTTTCGGAAACATTCTGCTGTAGAAAGATGCTGCTGTGCTACTCAAAATAGTTAGCCAAGCTATTCAAGTGTATAAAACTATTTTCCGAAGAAATACAATAATACCAAGAAAAACAAGCATTGGCTTATATGTATTTGAGATAGCTGTCAACTTTCTTTAGGCTTTCTCTGTTATCTTTGATAATATGAAAAAGACAGCATTCGTTTTTTTATTGCTCGTAATATTTTTTCAGGCTGAAGCGCAAAACAGCCCGGGCATGGTAAATAAATATATGATTGATGGCGACAACGCTTCAAAAAGCGATTTTCCGGGTGCGATAGACAACTATACTAAGGCCATTAACATTGACCCCTCAAAAGCAGAAGCATACATGAAGCGTGCCCGTGTTTATACTATTATGGGCCGCTATTCCGAAGCACAAGCCGATTACAACATGGCGTTAAAACTTAATCCCGAAACAATTATGTTGTATGACGAGCGTGCAAAAATAAAATCGCTTGCTAACGACTATAAAAGCGCATTGAGCGATTTAGATATTGCATTATCTGCTTCGCCATATAACGAAGTGTTATTGCAACATCGTTCTGATATTTATTTAGAACAGCAAGATTATGATGCCGCAATCAGCGATTTGAGAATAACTTTAGAAAAGAACCCTGAAAACAACGTAACTAAAGTAAAACTATCACTGGTGTTTTTAGATATGGGCAATATCGATTCGGCATTATATTATATCAATCAAATTCTTGAGCAACAACCACGCTCATATATTGCCAATGATGTAAAAGGACTTATTTATCTGAAAAATAATAATGCAGGAGAAGCCATAAAATACTTTTCTAAGGCAATAGAAATTAATGCAAAATTTGCCGTGGGCTATTTAAATAGAGCTATTGCCTATAAAAAGTTAAAGGATACTAAAGCCTATCAAAAAGATATTGAAACGGCTATAAAAATAGAGCAGGAACTCTACCAGGCTTATCTTATAAAGGGCAATGTCGCTACTGAAAATAATCACTACTATGATGCGGTACAATATTTTAACGCTTCTATTGAAAATAATGACAGCATAAACGAAGCCTATTTTGGCAGGGGTTATGCCAAAAAGTTTCTGGGCGATTACGCTAGCGCCATTAATGATTTTACCACTGCCATTAATATAAACATCAAAGACGCGCGGGCGTATTTAGGCAGAGGTAATGTGTACATGATTTTTGGAAACTACCAAAAAGCAATGGACGATTATAATGTTGCCATTGCCCTCATTCCTGATTATGCGGAAGCTTATTTTAACAGAGGCCTGGCAAAAATATTTCGCTACAATAAAGCCGAAGGCTGCGATGATTTAAAAACTGCCGGAAGTTTGGGATATAATAATGCTGAAGAAAAACTAAATTTTTTGTGCCGATAATTTTGTGTTGTTGCCTGCAATAAAATCTGCAAATTGTATAAGCTGTTTTTAGCTGTAATTCAGATTAATTTGCAAAAAAGCGGAATGAATATAGTTGCCCGATTCTTTTCACTAATTTAGCCTTATGAAAAAAATAAGTTTATTTCTTTTGGTAATTACATTACTGGCTTCTGCTTGTAACAGAAGCACTTGCCCTACATTCGACAAAGCTAATGACGGAGGCACAGGAGGCAGTAAAAGCAAATCAAAATCAGGACTATTTCCAAACAAAATGTAATACTAATTGGTCCCGTCCTGATAATTATCCTATCGTCTGGAAACAAATATTATAACCACAATAGAAAC
>CAYSGX010000075.1:9426-10591 GCA_964430605.1 uncultured Chitinophagaceae bacterium | reverse complement strand
GTGTAAGGAGGTGTTCCGCCTGTTGCGGTAGTTTGCACTCTTCCGGTAGATTGCCCTCTGCAATTTACATTGGTTAAATTGAAGCTTACATCTAAAGGGTCGGGCTCATTAATTACCACCAAATCGAAAACCGTACAGCCCGATTGTAAATCGGTAACGTTTACATAATAAATTCCGGCAGTTAAGAAACTTATGGAAGTAACATTATTAGCGCCATTGCTCCACCGGATACTGTATTGTCCCGAGCCACCCGTAACCGCTACCGAGGCAGAACCATTGGCATCTCCGAAACACGATACTGTAGGCGTTCCTGTCGCGATGGCAGTGGGGCAAAATGCGCTCGCTGTATTAATTGAACAAAACAACCCTGCACAAATAATTATTATCAGGCTGAATGGCATTTCGCGACAAGTATGTTTTAAAAAATATTTCATGGCTTTATCTCACAATCGTTACCGGTCCGTTAATAGGTGGCTTGCCTGTTCCTAAATCTATTACGTAATAATAAGTATCAGAAGGTAATGGCGAGCCATTCAATGTACCATCCCAAGGGTCGCTATATCCTTTTGATTCAAAAAGTTTGTTGCCCCATTTGTTGAAAACAATTACCACACAGTTAGGCCGCAGCCCAATGTTTTTAATCATCCATGTATCATTTTTTCCATCGCCATTCGGTGTAAATGAATTAGGAATATAAATACAGTCTGTTTCAGAAGGGGTAATTTCCGCGGAAGCCGAATCAGTACAATTATTTTGGTCTCTAACGGTTAAGCTATAGAAGCCGGCAGATAAATTAGAAATGTTTTGTGTGGTTTGTCCTGTATTCCATGTGAAAGTATATTCAGGTGTACCGCCACCGACACGATCAGCAGCACCAGTACCGAGGCATCGGCGATCGGCTGGTAAGCGAGCCGGTAGATCATCGGACCGAGCGGCAGTACCAGCGCGATGACCAGGCCGAGCTGCACGAAGTAGTTCGGCTTGAGCGGCGCGATCAGGTACACCAGACCGACGATGAGCGCCGGCACCAGCAGATTCCAGAACGCGGTCCGCCGTGCGAGTGCGGCGGACCTGGCACGCCAGGCCTGCCAACCCTCGATGGCGAACACCGTCAGCGCCATGACGAGCAGCAGCCAGGCCGTCGGCGGGACATGCCCCATCTGCA
>CAYSGX010000075.1:0-9416 GCA_964430605.1 uncultured Chitinophagaceae bacterium | reverse complement strand
CGCCACCGACACCGGTTTCGATATATGCGTCTTGCAGTTCCATGCAGCTTACCGATTTCGGATACAAATTCACGCTAAGCCTTTTCGGCTGATACAACGTAGTGTCTGCAACCAGTTTACAGTTATTGAAATCGGTAATAGTTACTGTATAATTTCCTGCCGGAATAGCTGTTAATGTGCCGCCCGTTACCGTATCGTTCCATCTGAAATCATAAGGCGGAACACCTCCCGATGCCAACACTTTTATAGCGCCATCGGCATCACCATTACACTTAATATTTGAAGTATTGAATAAAGCGTTTAAAGGCGTTGGCTCATACACCGGAATAATTACACTCTTATCGCAGCCAAAATAATCTACCACTCTAAATAAATAATCTTTAGCGTCTAAATTATTTATGCTTTCACGATTATTGTTAAATAAATTCAGCGTATCAGCCCAATAGTATTTATAAGGCATTGTTCCTCCTTCAAGCGTTACGGTAATCGCGCCATCTTTGCCGCCAAAACATTTCACACTATCGGTAGTAAATGTAATATCTAATGGTTTCACAGGGCCGTTTACATAAGTGCCGGTTTTTACCAGGCAACCATTATTATCGAATACGGTAATAGTATAAGGCCCTGCCGCTAAGTTATATAAGGCATAACCTGTTTCGCCATTTGTCCACGTAACCTGATAAGGTTGTGTACCGCCTCTTACTGTTAATGACGCGGTTCCATTTTCATCGTCAAAACATTTTACAGGGGTGCTGATTACTTCCGCAGATAATGGCTCTGTTGGGCCATCTATAGTATAAGTTACGGTTAACTCACAGTTTTTCGCATCAGTTACGGTAATGGTATATGTTCCTGAAGCAAGGCTATCTAATGAATTTACCGTAACACCATTATCCCATGTATAATTATAAGGGGCATTGCCACCTGCCGCATTTACTTCAATATTTCCATCGGATACACCAAAACAAGAAACACCATTATTTGCAATAACATCTAACTTAAATTCGCTTGGTTCACCCACAGCAATATTCAATGAATCGGAACAGCCTTTAGTATCGGTAACGGTTACCAAATAATTGCCCGCTTTCAGATTATTTAATATGCTGTCATAATCATTAATTACAATAAATGTTGAGGTAGCCCAGTGATATGAGTAACCTGCTGTTCCACCAGTAACATCTAAAACAATGATACCGTCACTGCCTTCATAACAATTTGCATCGGTAACATTGGCAACAATTGTAACAGGCGCTGCCGGCTCGGTAACAGTTTTAACTTCTATCAGCTCGCAGTTTAAAATATCGGTAACGGTTACCGTATAGCTTCCGGCAGTTAGGTTTGAAATTTTAGTGGTAGTAGCACCGTTAGACCACAAGTAAGTATAAGTTGGTGTGGCTCCTGAAACTGAAATTTCTATCGCGCCATCATTGCCGCCAAAACAGCTCACAGGCTTAATGCTGTCAACAATAGTTAATGGCTGTAGCGGCTGCATAATGATTATAGAATCAGTTCTTTCGCAATTTTGCGCATCGGTAGTGGTTACAAAATAAGTGCCTGCAATTAAGTTTATTACATCTTGAGTGTTAGCGCCATTAGACCATAAGTATGTATAAGGAGCAGTGCCACCCACCACGGTAATATCAATACTTCCTGTATTGGCGCCAAAGCATTTCACATCTTCTTTAGTATAGGTTACTGTTACAGGTTGTTGCGGTTGGGCTACCAAAGCATCTTCCTGATGCACGCAATTCTTGCTGTCGGTAACTTTCAGCGTATAGGTATCTGTTTTTAAATTATTGATGAATGGATTGAAATGGTTTAATACGATATATAATGAATTAGACCATGTGAGGCTATATGGCGTATTTCCTCCTGTTACAGAAGCATCAATGCTTCCGTCATTGCCGCCAAAACAACTTACATTTTGAACAACAAAAGAAATATCTAAAGGCAACGGCTCATTAATGGTTTCGTTCAGGTTCAGAATACAACCTTTGCTATCGGTAATTTCAACAGCATAATTTCCGGCTGTTAAAGAATCTACATCTTTAGTTTGTCTGCCTGTATTCCAATTATAAGAGTATGGAATAGTACCTCCATTGGCAGTAGTAATTAATTTACCATCAATGCCTCCGTTACAAGAAACATCTTGTTTGGTTAAGAAGCCTGCCAATGCTGCAACAGGTTGGGCAACAACTGCCTGATGTTGTTTTTCGCAATTATTAGCGTCTCTTACAATCAGCACATAATTATCCGCGACAACATTATTCAAATCTTGTGTAGCTGTGCCATTAGACCAATTATAAGTATAGCCCGGTGTGCCGCCAACCACTCTTGCGTCAATGGCACCGGTAGCAGCGCCAAAACAATTTACATTGGTAATTACTGAAGTAATTTCTATTTCGGCAGGTTGAGTAACGGTAGCTGTTGCAGTTGCTATACAGTTATTAGCATCTGTTACCGTTAGGGTATAACTATCTGCCGGAATATTTGTAACAGCATTGGTAAAGTTACCGGCTACTTGTCCGTTAGTGAATGCCCACTTATGATCGTAAGGAGCAGTACCACCTGTAACAGTTACACTTATAGCGCCATCGCTACCGCCAAAACAACTCGCATTAGTTACAACAGGATTACTAATGTTAATTGCCTGCGGTGGTTGTGAAACTATTTGTGTGGCTGTAGTTACACAATTTAGCCTGTCGGTAACAGTTACTGTATAATTTCCGCCCGGCACATTACTGATATTTTTTGTGGTAGCATTATTAGACCAGGCATAATTATATGGCTCACTACCACCGGCTACTTCTAATTCTATTGCGCCATCGCTAAATCCAAAACAACTCACAGGCATTTGCCTGGTGGTGGCAATCAATGGGTAAGGTTGTTTAATTTCTACTGAATCTGATTTCTGGCAACCGTTAGCGTCAGTAACGGTTACAAAATATTTTCCGGCTGAAAGATTGGTAACATTTGCTGTATTACCCACATTTGGCGACCATGTGTATGAATAGTTTGGTGTGCCACCTTCAACAGTTAATGAAGCAGTGCCATTATTACCACCATTACAACTTACATCGGTATTGGTGATTAACCGGATAGTAAGCGGACGCAATGGCTCTTCTATATACACCTCGTCAAAACCAATACACTCATATCTGCTGAATACCATTACAAAGTTAGTGCCTCCTGGCAAGCTGCTTACCGTGTGCGTATTAGATTGTTGCGTAACTACCGTACCATCTGACCATTCAAAACGATATGGCGCGCCACCATTAGTAACCGTGGCTGTGGCTATACCTGTTTTTTCACCATGACAAGGAATATCATTCCCTACCACTGTTACAAAGTAATCTCTGGCATCTAACCTGAAATTTCTATTGGTATTTGTTGTAGTTCCGTTTATTTGCCACGTTCGGTCAAAATATGGAATTTTTATTGAAGCTATTTGAGGGTTATATGTCCACAATGGGCCAAACCCAAAATTAAATGCAGGAGTGGCTAATGGCCCTACACAAATCGGATCTACACATACAGTGCTCGTACACCACCTAAATGGCCTGCTCCATGTTGGGCAAGGGTACGGAACATTTACACAAATCCGGTTGGGTGGAATACATATTCGCGGTATAATTTGAATGGCAGGAATATTAATGTTGAACGCTAACGCGGTAAACAGAAATGATACCGAAACGCTATCATAAGTCCTGTTTCTAAATTCATTGGTTTGAGAATACTGTGTGGTTACATTCATCCACTCATAATTACATGGATACACAATATTGATATTGTTGCCTACTCTGAACTGAGGCGTTGGAGACAATCCTGTTCTTAGCACAGTACCTCCGGGCGTTGATTCAAACCATTGTACCGAAGCCTGGAAATTCAACTGCCCGTTAATTGTAGGGCAGTAAGAAAAATACTGCTTCATGTTATTATCTATAACAAATTCAGCAGAAAAAATTGTCCATGAAATAGAGCCGCCAAATGGCAGGTTAATGGTTCGTTGAAAATTAGCAAGAACATTAGAAATAATAGGCCCTGCGGGTGGCGGTAATAATCCTGCAAAGCTGGCAAGCCACTGTATCAGATTCACCCTTAATTCAATGTATTTGTATTCCCCGTCAGCTTCTAAACACACGCCATTGGCCGCGACTCTGCTATCTGTCTGTACATTAGGAATATCTAAAGAAAGAGTTATCCCCAATGCCTGTTGCTGAACAACTACCGGAAGGTCTAATATCGGGTCGGTGCAAATAGATGGGATACAGGGTGGCAGTGGGCTTGAACCACATGGAAAAACTAACACACACGGATAGGTTACATGGGTGATAGCTATTTCAAATAAAGTAATGGTGGTAAAAAAATTAAAGTTTAACGGGGTAATGGTTTGACAAACTCCGGCACACAGCCTGATGCGCAATAGCGCTTGTATTCCAAAATCTATATAGATACCCAATTTGCCCGTTTGTGGAAATTGAGTAATAAGTTCGGCAGGCGGCTCTAATACTCTGACGCTGGAGGTAATAGTAACTGTTTCTCCCTTTTCAAAAGTATTGGCAGCGGGCACTACTAAATCAATTTCAGCCGGATAAATAACATCAATATCGCCTAAAGACCAGCCACTGCTTTCAAAATATGCGCCTAAAGTAACCCCCATCCCTATGGTAAATTCAGCGCCAAAAGGAAAACTTGGCACATTGATGGGCCCTATGCTAAAGCCCCCAAAATTAGTTACACCGCCAACAGTTACGGGGTTGAACGGAAGATTTAACCTGAAAAAATCGAAACGGGTATTTAAGTTAAAGCTGTTAAAAGGCCCCCACATGCTTTGAAACACAGCATTAAACGTAAGTGTGTCTCTTACCACAAATGTTTGCGCTGTTGCCCGTTGGCTGAAAAACAGCAACGAAAAAGAAAGAATTATAAATATTCTTTTCAGCATGAAAGCCTGTTATTAAACTTTTTGGTAGAAATTAAAACTTTGCTGTTATCAAACTTTTTTTCAGGACATCAAACAACAACTTCTTGGTCATTTTCGGATAGTTGACATTAATAATCACCGAATAGTTATAATCGCCCGTAATAAACATTATTCTCTCATAATCCATCCCTTCAACATTAAATGCAACTACTACTAATTTTGCATCTAAGCCTGAAGCCATCTGAACGTCTTCTGACGAAACAAAAGTTACTCCTTCATTTTGCTCCAGTGCTTCTTTTGTTATAGCTTGTATGGTATAAACCGCAGCAATATCGGGCACTTCAGTAATCTGTACAGTTGAGCCGGAACCTTGATGAAAATAAACCGGTTGTTGCGGCATTTTTTCAAAGCCTTCAGGCAACACCATAGACACACGTGTACCTTCAAATGGCTGGTATTTACCTTTTTCCTGTGCAGATACTGTTTCAGTATAAAAAAATGTGGCTACCGAGAATATGGTAATAAATAATAATGCTCTCATACAAAAACTTAATTTAAAAAATATTCAACCGATATTTTTTTTGTAAAATTTTAAACCGTTGAAAATGTGCATAATGCGCCCTATCCCATCGGTCTTAGAATTTCTAGGCAATAATACTTAAAATATCTCTTTTCAATGCAAAATTTGAATAAAAATTAATTGGTAATTTTTTCTGAAGTATGGTTTATCTTGAAAAGATGTGGTCTTGACAGGAATCGAACCTGTATTTAGGGCTTCGGAAACCCTCGTACTATCCATTGTACTACAAGACCATTTATTGTAAACCGGTGGTAAAGTTACAACTATGTTGTTTCCTATGGAAAAGAAAACTATCTTTGCCCCCACATCGCGGGGTGGAGCAGATGGTAGCTCGTTGGGCTCATAACCCAAAGGTCGCATGTTCGAGTCATGTCCCCGCTACTAAACGCAAGAGCCGATATACCTATCGGCTCTTTTTAATTTTTGCAACTTTATACTCTCATGGCACATAAAGCAGGATACGTAAACATTATTGGCAGGCCCAACGTGGGAAAATCTACCTTAATGAATCATTGGGTAGGCGAAAAACTTTCTATTATTTCGCCTAAAGCACAAACCACACGCCACCGTATTTTAGGCATTGTGAATGATGAAAATCATCAGGTGGTTTTTTCCGATACGCCCGGTATTATTTTCGACCCGGCAAACAAGCTGCACATTACCATGAATGCTGCCGTAGATGAATCGTTAGAAGATGCCGATGTGGTGGTTTTTATTTCTGAAGTAGGCGAAAAGCCGGAAACACTTGCCCCGATATTAGAAAAGTTGCGGAAAATAAATACTCCGAAAATTTTATTGCTGAATAAAGTTGATGCCTCTAACCAGGAAGAAGCTACTGAAAAACTAAAAGCATGGCAAGCCACCGAAATGTTTGAAGCATGTTACCCTATTTCGGCATTGCATGGCTTGGGCACAGCGGCACCCATTCAGTATATATTTTCCAAGCTTCCTGAAAACCCGCCTTACTTTCCTAAAGACCAATTGACCGATAGAAGCGAACGGTTTTTTGTTTCAGAAATAATCAGAGAAAAAATTTTTCATAACTATCAAAAGGAAATTCCTTACAGCATACAGGTAGAAATAGATGAGTTTAAAGAACAACCCGATATTAATAAAATAAGGGCTGTTATTTATGCCGAAAGAGAATCGCAAAAAGCCATATTGATTGGCAACAAAGGCGAGGCTTTGAAAAAAATTGGTATTGAAGCACGTAAAGACATTGAAATATTAGTGGGCAAGAAAGTATTTTTGGAACTGTTTGTAAAAGTAAAAGACAAATGGCGCAATGATACACAAACACTAAAAAGATTTGGATATTAAAAACAGCAAAAACTAGGAAATCAGAAAACAAGTATAGTGTCTTCTAATACTGAAAACTGATTACTGAAAACTTAAAACTATAGAAAATGAACTTTACCATAGCAATTGTAGGACGGCCCAACGTAGGAAAATCTACTTTATTTAACAGAATTGTTGGCGAGCGAAAAGCCATTGTAGATGACATTAGTGGCGTTACCCGCGATCGCCATTATGGCACCGGTGAATGGAATGGCAAAACTTTCAACCTTATTGATACCGGTGGTTTTGTGCCCAATTCTGAAGATGTGTTTGAAGCCGCAATAAGAAGGCAGGTGCAAATTGCCGTAGAAGAAAGCTCTTTGGTTTTATTCATAGTAGATGTTACTTCAGGCATTACTGTTTTAGATGAAGAAATGGCATCTGTTTTAAGAAAATCTAAACGCGAAGTGCTGCTGGTAGTAAATAAAGTAGATAACGGAAAAAGGAAATTAGATGCCAGCGAATTTTATGGTTTAGGCTTCAAGGAATACTTTACTATTTCTGCCATGAGTGGCAGCGAAACCGGTGACCTCATGGATGCCATTGCTTCACATATTCCTAATCAGGAAGCAGAAGCATTAGAAGAAGAAATTCCTAAACTGGCTATTGTAGGGCAACCTAATGTAGGCAAGTCTTCTTTACTAAACGCGCTTACCAATCAGGAAAGAAATATTGTTACCGATATTGCCGGCACTACACGCGATTCTATTCACACCCGCTACAATTTATTTAATAAAGATGTATTGCTTATTGACACCGCAGGTTTACGCAAAAAAGAAAAAGTAAAAGAAAATCTTGAATTTTATTCTACCATAAGAGCTATTAACGCGGTAGATGAAGCCGACATCTGTATTATTATGATTGATGCACGGGCAGGCATTGAAGCGCAAGACTTGTCTATTTTTCGCCTGGCAGAATTTAAAAAGAAAGGTATTGTTATAGCCGTAAATAAGTGGGATTTAATTCCCGACAAAGGCAGCAATACCATGAAAGAATTTGAAGAGGCCATTCATCACCGTATTGCACCATTTACCGATGTGCCCATTATTTTTATTTCAGCCATTGAGAAGCAACGCATATTAAGAGTTATTGAAGCAGCTTTAGAAGTATATGAACTACGCAAGCAAAAAATTTCTACTTCAAAACTGAATGAATTTTTAGAAAAAATTATTGAGAAGTATCCGCCACCGGCTACCAAAGGCAAGAATGTAAAAATCAACTACATTACCCAGTTGCCTATTGTAACACCTACATTCGCTTTTTTCACCAACTTTCCAAAATATATTCGCGAGCCTTATCGCAATTATATTGAAAACAGAATGCGTGAAACCTTTAATTTTAAAGGTGTGCCGTTACGGTTTGTGTTTAGAGACAAGAATTAACTGCAAGCACCGCATGTTTGTTGTTAATTTTATTTTACAGTAATTCTTTTTTACGCTCACAACGTTTTATAGAATCGGCTGCTGTTTCAATCATTTTATTGTCGTAAGAATTCTGAATGTATAATTTGTAGTGCTTAATGGCATCGTTGTATTTACCCTGCGATTCATTCATGATAGCAAACTCGTTATAAACAGTAGCCAGATTAATGCCTTTCACTTTCAGCGCATCGTTCAATAATTTTTCCAGCTCATCATATTGCCTAAGGGTAGAAAGCACAATGGCATAATTATAATATGCAGCCGCATAATCGGGCGAAAATTTTAATGCCAGGCGATAATGTTCGGTTGCTTTATCGTAATCTTTTATTTTGGTTTCATATATCCAGCCCAAGTGATTGTGAGCCTTTCCGAAATCAGGCGCTTCAGCCAATATTTCGTTCAGCAACCTCACCGCCTCGGCAATGTAGTTGTCTTTAATCATATTATCGGCATCCATAAATTTTTCTTCCAGTTCAAAAGTTCTGTAATCATCCATGTGCTTGTTTTTTGTAAAGGTAAAAATCTTTAATCCATTATTACAGAATACGGTAACCAACCTCTTCAACAAAGTTTTTCTTCAAGTATTCTGAAAAACAAAATAGCCCCGAAAAAATCGAGGCTATGAAATATTTTTTTATAGTTATGTGCTAATCGGTAAATATTTTTAAATATTAATCCTAAAAATACAGTTGTCTGAACCGCCACCGGAAGTAATGATATACGACACATCGCCAGAACTGGAAATACTTCCTGAAATAACACCCGCACCAAAACTTTGTGTTGGTATTGAAATACCGCCAGAAGCATTCACTGTTGCATTCACAGTTGTTCCCATGTTGTATAAATTAGTTATCGTTACCTGAGCTACATTACCGGCTACCGTAGTTATGGTAATGCTAAAGTTGTCCGATCCCGAAGTGCAGGCCTCGTTTACAGGAAATGATCCAATATATTTAGCTCTGGTTTCGGTATTACAAGTAGTGCCTTGATAACCTAATACGCAATCGCATAATCCATTATTACAAGTGCCCCCATTATTGCAAGTAACATTTAAGCATGGATCAACGATTTCGCATCTTGTGCCCGAATATCCTGTAGGACAAGCGCAAGTTCCATCGTTACACGTGCCATTATTTTGGCAAACAACATTTTC
>CAYSGX010000074.1:10270-10602 GCA_964430605.1 uncultured Chitinophagaceae bacterium | reverse complement strand
ACATAGTTGTTAGGGCTTTGTTTCATAGTGTTTTGACTTTATTATTAAGGTCTGAGCCTGCTATTGTATCCCGCTTGTCGGGACTATGTTTCACTTAAAACAAGCATCAGGCAATCATAGTCCCGCCAAGAGGCGGGATTCACAATAGCGACAATCTCACGCTATACTAAGTCTATGCCTCTATGTGGTTATAATATTTTACCATGTGATATTTGTGTCCACACGACAGGATATTCATCGGGACTTTAGTCAACGGCATCAATACAGAGAAATAATGCAATTAACGTTATTGAAATTTCTTATCCCGAACTTAGGTTATTTTTCCAGAATCT
>CAYSGX010000074.1:0-10260 GCA_964430605.1 uncultured Chitinophagaceae bacterium | reverse complement strand
CTTTATCTAAGTTCCTGTTCAACGCACCTTCAGAATTAAACTTATCTCCATAACGAGCTTTCAGCTTGTTGATGTTTATTTCCAGCACATCTCCAAACTCTAAATCAAGCTCGCGCAACATAATAGCCATATACCACATCAGGTCGCCAAGCTCTTCTTTTATATTAGTGCGGTCAAGTTCTTTTCCGTAGTACACTACTTTTTTCATTTGGTCTAAAAGCTCGCCCCCTTCGGTAGCCAGGCCAATAGCGGCATGTAATAGTTTTTGAGTTTTCGCATCGCCTGCATGAAACTGTTCCGATAAAGTTTTCTCGCTTTCAGTAAGATAGGTTTTGATATCCATTTTTTTGAGTTTGTATTGCAAATATATTAATTGAAAATTGCTAAAAACCTGAGTTTGGTTTGTGCGAAGAAATTAATAGTGTAGAATGCGGGTAATACCGAAAGTAGGCTCACGGTTATTTTTTTCTTTATCAGCATAACTTTGGTTGAAGTCAGTTTACATACTTTTGAATTTTCAAACCGCTTACCAAACCGCTGAAATACAATTAGTATTATTTAGAAAAGAAGATTTTCCGGCATAAAAATATTACTGTAAATCATTAGTAAACAATAAGTTGTTAGAATAATGTAATTTGTCTGTTAAATTTTCAAATAAAACAGTATTTTCATCCCCTTATTTCAAAAAAACTAAAATGTTGATATGACCAACAAGCGTTTTATCAGAAGTTTATTTACGGCTGCAATTTTTATGCTGATTGTTTTTACAAAACATGTAACTGCACAGCAAACTACTTTCAGAATTAATTATGATTTTAACAATTTCGATTTTGCCTCTACAGCAGGCGATGCGTTAACGAATGGCAATTATATTCTTGCCGGATGGAATACTAATATTTTTCCGCTTACCGCTACGCTCACTGAAGTAAATAGTTCGGGCGGTTTGGTTTGGTCTAAAAGATATACCAGCAGCCTCTCTATGCAGATAAATGATTTGAAGCGCGATGTTGCTTCCAATACTTACTATGCTTGTGGTGGCACTGAGTCGGGGGCGGCATTCATAATGGTATTAAACTCAACGGGTACTCCAACTATCTCCAGAAATTTTTCATTAGCCCAGGCAGACGGAACATTTCTTAATAGACTTGTAAAAACTTCTGATGGCGGTTATGTTGCGGTAGGATATGTAACAGGTTATGACCCCGATGGGGCAGGACCTGAAATAAAATTTAGCACTATTAATTATACTAATGTCGATGGCAGCGCTTCAGAAAGAATTGGCTCGCCACTAATTGTAAAGTTTAATGCGAACGGAGATCATGTGTGGCATCGTGTAACACGTTATTACAAAAATTCAGGTAAAGCTCCTGCAGACAGAATTTATAACGATGCTTCATTTACAGATGTGGTTGAAGTAAGTGATGGTTATATTGCTGTAGGTATGTATGATGTAAACGATTTTCTTTCTAATAGAAATTCAGATGATGATGATGCTACTTCAAACGATGCATTATTTTTGAAAACAACTACAGCAGGCGCTATTACTTATCACAGACAAATTGATGCTCCAAATACTGACCCTGCTGCTTCAAGTAAACGTTTATATTCCATCAAAAAAACAGCAGCGGGTTTGCCAATAATTGCCGGAGAGGACGGGTCAAGTATGTTATTCATGCGTTTAGCTGCTTCGGGTGCATGGGCAAATCCTACGTGGATTAGAAGGTACAGTACGACTGCATTTGTGTCAACAATGATTGTGAGTAATTTTTTCGAAACTTTTGATGGCAACTATGCAGCTATTGGGCAATATATAAACCCGTTAGCATTTCAAATAGGCCAGGGAATTATTAAGATCAACCCAAGCAATAACAGCGTTATATTTGGCAGGTCATACGATTTAGGTTTGTTTTCAATTCTTCCAAACGGAAGTGCGGTTGCCGATAAAGGATTTATCAGTGCTACTTTAGGGATGGGAGGTACTAATTTCGATATGCAGATTGTGAAAACCGATTCTGCTGGTAATGCACCAACCGATTGCCCCGCTGCAAATTTATCTACTTCTAACAATGCTCCTTCTTATTCTTATGCCGATCCTTATTACAATAGCTGGAATGCCAATACTGTAACCAATGGCACGTTTACTCCTGTTGTTACAACTGTAACTCCGGGTGTAAATGTTGTTTGCCGCACCATAGCTTGCACACCGCCTCCTGCACCTACGGTTACGCTTTCAAATAATAATCCTGTTTGTCCGGGTACATCAGTAACCATTAATGCTTCAGGCGGAAGCAATGTTACTTACAGAGTATATACACAACAAACCGGAGGCACTTCAATTGGCACTACACCAAGGCCTGTTTCTCCAAACGTTACAACAATTTACTGGGTAGAAGCTGACGATAATTCAAATCCCGGTTGTGTAAGTGCCAGAACTTCTGTAACAGTAAACGTGAATCCTGCCGCACCAACACAAGCTGCAATAGCAGGAAATAATAACCCTTGCCCTTCTTCCCAAAATTATACCGTAACTGCCGCTAATGCGACTACATACAACTGGTCGGTTTCAGGCGGGGGAACAGTTACAGGCAGTGGTGCTTCTGCTACTGTTAACTGGACAACTGCGGGCAACCATACCATTTCAGTAGTAGCAAGTAATAGCTGCGGAAGCGTTACGGGTACTTATCCGGTAACAGTATTACAGGGGCCACCCACGGTTACCGTGGGTGTGGGGGGTAATACATCGCCTTGTCCTGTTTCAGAAACTTATACAGTTACTGTGAGTGGTGCATCTAATTATACATGGAGTGTTTCGGGTGGAGGTACTATCACGGGTAACGGTGCTTCGGCTACCGTTAACTGGACAACTCCCGGTGGCCCTTACACCATTTCAGTAGATGCTACCAATTCGTGTGGTACTGCTTCAAGTTCTACTACAGTAAATGTTCAGCAAGGAGCTCCGGTATCTCCAAATCCGATTATCGGCAATAGCCCTGTATGTATTGGCACTGCTCAGTATGGTATTCAATCAGTACCTAATGCGAGTGGCTACACATGGAGTGTTTCTGGTGGAGGAACGGTTGCGGGCGGTCAGGGAACTGAAAATGCTACGATTAATTGGATTAGTGGCGGTACTTATACTGTTTCGGTAACTACCAATAATGCCTGCGGAAACAGTGCGCCACAAACCTTACAGGTAGAAGTTACGCCAAATGCGCCTAATGGTTTAGGTACAATTACCGGAGCAACTACTGTTTGCCCGGGTACAGAAACCTATACAGTAGGTGCGGCTAATAATGCTACAAGCTATAAATGGACTGTAGGCGCAGGCGGCACTATTGTTTCAGGACAAGGCACTGCTTCGATAGCAGTAGATTGGAGTGCAATATCAGGTAGTTCAACAGTTTCAGTTACTGCCGATAATGTATGCGGAAGCACACAAGCTAATTCGATAAACGTAACCTTATTAAGTGGTGCTCCGGCTGCTCCTGCTTTAATTTCAGGAAATGATAATCCATGTCCGGGTGTGCTGGCTTATTCTGTAGCTACAGTTGCCGGGGCAAGTGATTATATCTGGACATTAAGCGGTGGCGGTACTATCGTTTCAGGTCAGGGTACTAATCAAATTTCAATAGACTGGACTACTTCGGGAGGGCCATATACATTATCTGTGGTTGCAGAAAATATTTGTGGAACAAGCGCAGCAGTTATTTTAGATATTGATGTGCAACAAGGGGTTCCTTTAGTTCCCGGAAATATTTCGGGCGATGATGAATTGTGCCCCGGCAATGCCACATACAGCATTCAGCCGGTACAGGGCGCGGTTGATTATACATGGACAGTTTCAGCCGGAGGTACTATTGCATCAGGACAAGGAACTGAATCCATAACCATAAACTGGACTACTTCAGGAGGACCTTACACTGTTTCGGTAGTGGCAAACAGCACTTGCGCGAGCAGTAACCCGGCTACTATTGATGTAACCGTGAAAAATGGAGTACCTGCTACTCCTTCAACCATTACCGGACAAAATTCTGTTTGCAGTGGTACACAAAATTATTCAGTACCCGTAGTTAGCGGTGCTACATCTTATGACTGGACAATTTCAGGAGGAGGCACTATAACTTCAGGACAAGGCACTAATAATATTACTATAGACTGGACGGGTACAAGCGGCAGTTATACAATATCGGTTGTAGCTTCAAACGATTGTGGCGCCAGCAGCGCTTCAACATTAAGTGTTACCATTCTTCCTGCCGTTCCTGCTACTCCGGGTGTAATTGCGGGCAATACCAATGCCTGCCCAACCGTAAATATTTATTCTGTAGAAAATGTGCCTAATGCTACAGGCTATACATGGAGTGTTTCTACAGGAGGCGTAATTGTAGATGGTCAGGGTAGTAATACTGCAAGTATTCAATGGAGCGGGCCGGGAACATACACTATCAGCGTAACCGCTTCAAATACCTGTGGCAATTCTGCCCCGCAAACAGTAACGGTTAATGTTAATCCTGCGCCTACAGCGCCTACCGTGTTTGTTAGCAGCGATGATATTTGCGAGGGCGAAAGCACTACCATCACCGCAAGCAATTCTACAGGAGGCGCAGCGATTTCATACAATTTCTTTGATGCGGCTACAGGCGGAAACCTGTTGGGCAATAGCCCGTTAACGGTTTCACCTACTACCACCACTACTTATTATTTAGAAGTAGTAAATGAATTTGGTTGCAGAAATTCAGGCGGAAGAATACCAACTGTTGTGAATGTAAGACAAGCGCCATCGGCTCCGGTAGTTGCAGCAGGTAAGGATAGAGTTTGTTTCGGTGCATCAACCACACTTTCGGCAACGGCTACACCCGCAGGTTCAACCATTACCTGGTGGAGCGCTGAAACAGGCGGAACCTTGTTGGGTACAGGAAGCACCTTTAATACAAGCACTATTACTGAAAACACTACTATTTATGTTCAGGCTGATGCAACAAACGGCTGTAGTAATCTGAATGGCAGAACCGAAGCTGAAATTACAGTATTGGCATTGCCTGAAGTTACTTTAATCAGCGATAAAGAAAATAATGCGGTGTTCCCTAACGAAGCCATCACTTTTACAGCGTTGCCGGGCAGCTATGATAATTATGAGTTTTTTGTAAACGGAATATCCGTTCAAAGCAAACCTGACAATACATTCGCTTCAAGCAAATTATTCGATAAAGATTCGGTTTCTGTAATTGCTACTGAAGGCGATTGTGTAAGTGAACCTGTTGCTGTGATAGTAAATGTGAGAGATTTTCCCAATGCCTTTACGCCTAATAACGATGGCACAAATGATTACTTCTTAAAAGATTATGACATAGTAGTATTAAATCGTTGGGGACAAGAATTGTATAGAGGTGTAGATGGATGGGATGGCACTTTTGACGGCAAAAAAGTATCACCGGGCACTTACTTCTATATTCTTACTTTAGACAATATCACCGACAGACAAAATATCATTAAAGGAACTGTATTATTAATTCAAGACTAACAACTACCATACACCATGAAAAGAATTTTTGCATCTGCTATTTTATTCTTTGCTTTTTATATTACTCAGGCACAAACAAGGTTTGAGCTTGCAGAAGAAGCCTACAACAACCGTCAATATACTGTTGCTTTAGAAGGCTTTAAGAGAGTGCTGGAAGGCAAGGTGAAAGACCGTAATGAAATTACTTTTAAAGTTGCTGAATGTTACCGTTACACAGGGCAATTCGATAATGCAATGGAATGGTATAATCGCGCTAAAAGTGAGGGCTATAATGAACCCAACATGATTTTTCAGAAAGCGAAAATCTTAATGGCAAATATGCTGAAGCGCAAACGAAACTGAATGAGTTTTTAGCGTTGCAACCTAACGATAAAGATGCTTTGCGCATGTTAGATAATGCCAGGTTTGCTCAAAATACTACCGAGCAACCTTCTGTTTACACAGTACAAAATATTGCATCATTAAATACTGTGAATAGCGACTATGGTTTGGTGCCGGTGAGAAGTAAAGTGATTTTTTCATCGTCAAGATTAGAGAGTAAAGAAGAGGGTAGTGGTACTTATACTTTTGATGGGCAAGGCTTTTCAGATTTTTATGAGAGTACTTACAATATCAAAGATAAAACATGGGGCAAGGCGACAAAAGTTGCGGCACTAAACACGCCTTATAATGACGGCTCATTTACCTATTGCGACAAAACAAAATCGGCATATTTTACACAATGCAACGGCAAAAGCGGTAAAGATGAATTATGCACTATTTATGAAAGTATTTTAGATGATAATGGCAACTGGTCGGCACCGAAAGCTATTTATACCACCATTACACAAAAAGTTGATTTGTGGCATCCGTCCGTTTCTTCAGATGGCCAGTTACTGTATTTTGTAACCAAAATGGAAGGCGGTTCCGGCAACAGCGATATCTGGACTATGCAAAAGCGTGGCTTGCAATGGGAACAACCAACCAATTTAGGCGCAGTAATCAATACTGAATTTGATGAAATGTTCCCTGTAATTTTTCAGGATACCATTTTGTATTTTTCTTCGGAAGGGCATAACGGCTTTGGCGGCTTAGATTTATTTTATTCGATAAAAAGAGATGGCAACTGGACAAAACCTGTAAATCTGAAAGCGCCTTTCAATAGCAGTGCCGATGATTTTCACATAGTATATACTGCTGCCGATAAAAGCGAAGGTTATTTTTCTTCTAACAGAACAGGTGGCGCAGGTTCTGACGATTTATATACTTTCTTCTTAACGCCAATTAATCTTGTTGTGAAAGGAAAGGTAAGCGATGTAGATGGCAACAACCCGTTAAAAGGCGCTATGGTGGTATTAACTACCGAAGATGGCTTGTCAGATACTACCTATACCAACGATAAAGGCGAGTATGAATTCAAGTTAGATAAGAATAAGAATTACAAAATCAATGTTAACAATACCGGTTATTTTGGTGATTCTAAAAAGCTGACTACCCAAGGTGAAATGTTCTCTAAAGAGTTTTCAAAAGCCAACGGGCAGAATTACGATTTCAGCATAAAAAGAATACCGAAAGAAGAAATTAAAATTGATGATATCTACTATGATTACAACAGTTTCACTTTAAGAGACGAGTCGAAACCTAACTTAGATAAATTAGTGAAGCTATTGGAAGATACTCCCGAAGCCAATATTCAGTTAAATTCCCACACTGATGAAAGAGGGCAGCAAAAGTATAATCAGGAGCTTTCTGAAAACAGAGCCAAGTCTGTAGTAGAGTATCTGGTATCTAAAGGAATTAATCCGGCACGCTTAACTTATAAAGGCTGGGGCTTCGCGCAGCCGGTAGTAAAAGGCGCTAAAACCGAAGACGAGCACCAGTTGAACAGAAGAACCACATTCAGAGTAATAAATAATTAACCAACTTTTAAGTAATAAGTAAACCGAATAAACCGATATACAATGATAAATACAAGCCAACTGAAAAAACTGTTTTTTTCTCTTGCTGTTACTGCCGCATCTGCAACTGTTGTTTATGGTCAAAACGACCCGATGATTAACCATTTCATGTATCATGAACATGTGTACAATCCTGCTAATGCCGGCAACACTAAAACTATTAACGTAGGCTTGCTTGCCCGCCAGCAATGGATAGGCTTTAAAGGCGCGCCTTCTACACAGTTGCTGAATGCTTATGGTTATATACCGAAAGTAAAAGGCGGTGTGGGTTTGGTATTGGTAAACGATATGTTGGGCAATGAGCGTTCGGTTACGGCCCGCTTGTCTTATGCTTATCGCCAGCGTGTAGGCGATGATGTGTACTTATCGGGCGGTTTAAGTTTAGGTATTTTAAACCGCGCTATCAGAGGCAACGATTTAATTTTTCAGGATGGTGGTGACCAAAGCGCATTAAACAGTTTGGAAAATAATTTGAAGCCCGATGTTGGCTTGGGTTTAGAATTTTCAGGCAGGGGTTTGGTTATTGGTGCATCTATTACTCATTTAGACCAGTCGCTGAAAAAAGCTACTGTGTTTAAAGTGCCGCGCCACTATTTCGGGTATGCTAAATACAACTGGAATGTAAACGAAAAAGTAATGCTGCAACCTGCCGTATTTGTGAGAAGCAGCGTATTTATTACACAAGCCGATATTGCTGTAAACGCAACATTTAATAAGCGTGTTACGGTGGGTACATTTTACAGAACTACCGATGATGTTGGCATGTTGTTAGGCGTTCACTTCGGAAAATTCTTTGTGAGCTACTCTTACGATTTCGATTTTGGCGAACTAAGCAGCAATCAAAGCGGCTCGCATGAATTGACACTTATTGGAAGATTTGGCGGCATTAAACCCAAACACACTTTCCTGAAATCGCCAAGGTATTTGAACTAATACAGGTTCTTAAAAATATTACCAGCCTCGGGAGTCAGTTGATTTTCGGGGCTGTTTTGTAATGCGCATTTCCCGAAGAAGCCTAATAAAAAAACACCGCCAAGTTTCCTCAGCGGTGTTTTGAAAATCATAATGCAAACAAGAGTGGCATTACTGTATCGTTACACTAAATGTAATCTCGGCATCAGTTTCACCGCCTGCATTGGTAATGTCGCCATTAGCCACATTAGCGGCAGATTTATTTGGCTCGTGCCTAAGTGTTACGGTTAAGTTTCCGGTACTTGCACCGCCTGTTGAAGCATTTCCATTCAGGCCTATCGGCTTGCCATTGGCATCAGTATCGTTATAGGTAATGGTTAAGTTCAAGCCCGATTGAACCTGATAAAATATTTGATGTTCATCGCCTTTGACTCTCACTTCTTCAGTAATATCTTCAGCAGGTGTTTCAGATTCATTCAGAAAAGTAGTAGTAAAAGTATAATCGGTGTTAGCAGCTAATGTGCCATTGGTAATTACGGGTGCATTACCGCCATCGCCATCTAAATCTACAAAGCTGAAAGTAACCGGAGTACCACCGCCAACAGGCGTAAATACTACGTTTACTGTTGTAATTAATTCCTGCTCATGATCGTGATCATGGTCATCTTTTTTACAGCCTGAAACGGTAAGCATTAACGCGCCTGTTGCCATTAACATAAATTTTAAAAAGTGTTTTTTCATAGCGTTTTGTTTTTGGGGTTATGTGAAAAATGGTATTTAATTTTTACTGAAAAATTTCTGCCCATATTATCGGCATAATATCTAAAACGATTCAGGTAATCGCGATAAGCAATATTGAATACATTATCAACCTGAAATATTAACGACAACCGTTGTGTTTTGAAAGGCAAGTCAATGCCTGTGTAAATATTAAATAGTCCATAACCTTTGGGAGGCGCAGTAAAATCTACTTCTTCAGGATACCAATGCTGTGTTAAAACGGAAACGTAATTGAGCGTTAAATACATGTTCTCAATTTTTTTGATTGTTCCCGATTGAAAAGTAATGCTGTTGTTAAACTGAACAGGCGGCATGTAGATTAAATCATCTTTTGCCGATAAATCTCTTCCGTATAAAAATGAAGTGCGGTGCGTAAAAGCTATTTGTTTTAGTATATCGTATTTCAAATCAAAATCTGTTCCTGAAATAACGGCATTGGTTTGTTTGTAGGCAAACACCGGAAATGCCCCGCGAATAGTAAGCCTTGCCTGTTGTTCGGGCTGTAGTAAAATGTAATTTTTTATAGCATTAACATAAGGCGAAACTTCAATCTGAATTTTCTTTTGAAACGTTGAAGCGCTTAATGCAGTAATCCATTTCAGGCTTTGTTCGCTCTTCAAACTGATATTACCTTCTTCAATACTTGCAGCGCTTTGATGCACGCCATCGCTCAACAATTCATAAATATTTGGCGGGCGAAATGCGTTGCCGATATTGCTTCTCAGAGAAATATTTTCGTTGATTGTATAAATACTTCCTAATGAAACAGCAACATTATGAAAGCTGAAAGTTTCGCTGCCTGCTTCATTGTTTCGGGAATTTATTTGCGCATTAATAAACTTAAAATCATATCGTGCACCTGCTTCAAATTCCCATTTATTTCTTTTGTAACGCTCTAAAATAAACATGCCTGCGGAATATGCGTCATAATCAGGCAGGATAGGCCTGAAACCTGTTCCGGGTACATTATAGTTGTTTTGATATAGCGCGCTTACACCAACTTTGTTATGCAGTTTCTTTGGCGTTGTATTCTGAAAAGTAAAATCGGCTGTATGAGTTTGCAGGTTTAAATCTAAAGCGGGAATGTTTGACCTGCCTCCGCGCCTCACATCA
>CAYSGX010000073.1:1398-10621 GCA_964430605.1 uncultured Chitinophagaceae bacterium | reverse complement strand
TGCTAAGAACCTTTGGCGTGGTAGCTAAATTTAAAGGTATGTAATGAAATTATTTTCACATTCCATATCATCTCATCAACTCATATTTTTCAGTTCATTGCTTATTGTAATTGCGCTTCCCTTCGGAAAAAATTTCAGCACTATACCAATGGTGTTATTGGTACTTTCATGGTTATATCAATTTCCGAAAAACGATATTACAAAATTGATTCAGCAGAAATATTTCTGGATGTTTACCGCTTTATTCTGGATGGCATTAATGGGTTTTGCCTTTGCCGATAATACCGAGCGTGCCGCTTTTATTATTAAGCTGTATCTGCCACTGCTTATTTTTCCGCTAATATTTTTTACTGCGCCCTTCGGCAAAAAAAATCTGTTGCTGATTTTCAGGTATTTTATAATAGCTTGTTTTTTAGCAACTGTTTGGAGTTATTGTTTAGCCATAAAAAATACTTTTGAAGGTGAAAAAAACGCTTTTTTTTATACCAAGCTTTCGTTGATTCACCCTACCTATTTTGCTACTTATCTGAATTTTGTATTGATACTTTTAGGAAACTATTTTGCCGTTGAATACAAAAAAATATCGCTGAAAAGAAAAATGCTGCTGACACTGCTCATTATCTATTTCATTGTTTTTATATTGCTGCTTTCTTCCCGAATAGCGATAGTTTCAATAGCGTTGATATTCAATGCGCTGGTATTTTTTCATTACAGGAAAAAAAGTTTCGGCTTTTCTGCTTTTGTTGTTTTGCTGTGTCTTAATCTTATTCCTTTGCTTATTGCATTTAACAGCCCGCTGATTAAAAAACGATTTTCAGAATTGCAGCAAATGAATGTTACAAAAAATGAAAAGATAATTGAAAACAGCACCAATAGCCGTTTAATAATTTGGAAAGCTGCAATAGCGCTTATTAAAGAAAATTTTTGGACTGGTGTTGGTTCTGGCGATGTTACCGATGAGCTGGTAAAAACCTATTCTGAAAATGATTTTAAAAAAGGGCAACTAAAACGCTACAATGCCCACAACCAATATTTGCAGGTATGGTTGGCTTATGGTGTTTTCGGCTTTATTATTTTTCTTTCGGGCTTTTATCTTTTTTACGCGTCTGCCATTAAAAATGAAGATGGCATTTACCTTATTTTTTTAATTCTTACTGCACTCGTATTTCTTACCGAAACATTTTTAAACAGCCAGAGCGGTGTAGTTTTCTTCGCGTTTTTTAACAGTTTGTTGTTTGCTTTTAATAAATCGAAAGCAACTAAGTAAGCGCCTTCAAAATCATACTATCTACCGTAAAGTGCAGGTCTTTGGGTTTTAGTTTGGTGATTGTACTTTAAAAAAGATTAGTGTCAATAAAGTTTTCTGAAATGTTATTTCGCTATTATTATTTTATATGAAGTAATGTGCGATTCTTCAAAAAGTCTAACATAATATATACCATCGTTCAAATTGGAAATATTAATACTGTTTCGTCTGCTACTTATTTTTTCGCTCATTAACTGTTTCCCAAAATAATCAAACAGTTTTACTGTAGCATCCTGATTTTCATTTAATATAAAATGAATATTGTCCTTTGCAGGGTTAGGGTAAACAGTAATAAATGTGCTTTCATTTATTCCATCTTGAATTAATGTATCAATCTTTTCTTGCTTAGGTTTTTCAGCTATATCAAAACTGCATATTTTATTTGACTCAAACCCTATATCTTCACTATAGTCAATATCACCAGCAGAAAGAGCGGGAGAAAATTCGTCAATATCACCATTGTGATTTATGAGTGGATCAATATTATACAAGTTATAATAACTATCGACAGAGTCTTGATTTACATTAACAGTAGTAATTTTTCCCAAACCAGTAATATCTATATATTTTGTATTGGTAGTATTATTCCAAAAAAGATTATTTGTAATTTTTTCAGGTTTATTATAACAAACACTACACACGTCTCTTTCTCCTAATATGCCAATATTTGAGTTTGCAATAACGTTATTTATGAGCGAACCACTTGAGTAATAGCTGAAAAAATAAACTCCGGCAGAACAATGACTAATAGTATTGTTATAAATAATTGGATTTGGCAACAGGTTCGTTGATTCTCCAATCCAAAAACCATTGATACAATTTTTGATATAGTTATTATATATTAAAGGCTTAGCTCCTGTACTTACACGTATTCCATGCCCGTGACTTGCGCTAGAAATATTTTCAATTTTATTATTGTATACTTCTCCGTATCCATCAATAATAATTCCATAACCATTCCCATTAAAAAATTCATTACAGCCAATATTAGCCATAAGAGAAAAACCAGTTGCGTATACCGCATAGCTGCTATAGTTGCTATTGGTGGCATAATCATAAAATCTGGAATTATAAATATTGATTTTGCCATTTAATTGATATATACCACATTGAAAGAAGTAACGAAATTCTGACGCATTAACATCTAACTCATTTTTTCCCGAGGTTATACATTCAAAACAATATTCAAAAATTGCATTGTTTATAGAAACTTTTGAATTTGAATTTAATTTTAAGCCTTTCCATGAACTAGTTGAAGGAGATAGTAAGTTAGATGAAAATATAATTTTATCATTTTCACTTCCTTCAACATATAGTTCGCCATCAACAATAAATTCCTTGTCTTTATTAAATTTAATATTTGTCCCTTCCTTAATGATTAAAGTTTCATTTTTATTTATGGAAATTGAATTAATTATAATGTATGTTGTATCTCTACTCCATATACCACTTACATTTCCTTCTACATACTTAATATTGCCTCTTTTTAAAACTACATCTTCAAGTTGTTCATTGGGAGACAATGCTACAATTACTCCTGTTTGATAGTATGTTTCTTGATAGCCGCCTTTTGAATAAAGTATTTTATACAAACCTCCGTTTAAATTAGCTTCAAAGTATCCGTTACTATCGGTATAGCATTTGCCGTATTGTGCAGACGGTGATTGTGGAAGAAATATAACTTCGATCTCCGAATTGTCAAATTCGCCAAGTAAAAAAGCATTACCTCTAATTTGAGCATTCAAAAAACTGATATAAAAAAACATAACAGTTGTTAATAGTACTATTTTTTTCATAATATAGAATTGTTGTATAAATATGACGAGACTAAATAATAAATCGTTGCCTTTAGATTAAAAAAACTAAGTAAGCGCCTTCAAAATCATACTATCTACCGTAAAGTGCAGGTCTTTGGGTTTTAGTTTACGCCATAGCAGCGAATTTAGTTTTTCGCCTGTGCTGAGGTAGTAAAAAATATTATTGCAGCGCATTTCATCAATAACTTGTTGCCTGAAATTAATCAAAGCCACCCAGCCGCCTTCATCTTTTATATCATCAAACCATTCTTCATAATAGCAATCGTCTGATGCGTGAAAATTCAGCACATTTTCGCCAATTAAAATAAAGCGCACAATGCCTTCTTTCAGCATAGGGTCTATAATATCGCGTTTCAGAATCATGATGTCGTTGGTAATGGCATCGTTCCATTCGCCAATAAATTCTATTACCGTAAATTGTTGCTCATAATCAGCATACAACACTTTTAGGTACATTGTTGATGAGCCAAAGTAATCCCACTGCGGATGAATGTAATAGTTATAAATAGTATTGGTGTATTCAAACTCGCTGTGCGCTGTTTCAAAAAAAGGAGACAGCGGGTCTTCTTCAGCAATATAGTAATCGCGCCAGCCGTAGTATGGTTCTATTTCGTGCATTTGAAAGTTTTATGTTTTCAGTTTTATGTTTAAAGTTAAGAGTGAGCAGCTAACTTTCATAAACTGAGAAAAAACATTTTTACTCAACACTATTAATAATTATTTGTTCCCCAAACGCTACAAGGCGTGTAATAATTGTTGAAAACACTACTTGGTTTTACCTTTCAATGATTGTTTCTTATTGCTATTATTGCATACCTTAAAGCAGAGATGCTTTACTTAGAACATACAACATAAAACTTACTACTTATAAAATGGCACAACACAATTATACAGAAGATAATATCCGCTCGCTCGATTGGAAAGAGCATATTCGCTTACGTCCCGGCATGTACATTGGTAAATTAGGCGATGGTTCTTCTCCCGATGACGGCATTTATGTATTGCTGAAAGAAATCATAGACAACTCTATTGACGAATATGTGATGGGTTTTGGAAAGCGCATAGATATTAAAGTTTCTGACGAAGAAGTGCGGGTGCGCGATTATGGTCGCGGCATTCCGTTAGGAAAAGTGATTGATTGCGTATCGAAAATTAATACAGGCGGAAAGTATGACAGCGAAGCGTTTCAGAAATCTGTGGGCTTGAATGGTGTGGGTACAAAAGCCGTAAATGCTTTATCTAACCGCTTTATAGTTACCGCCTTTCGCGATGGGCAATGCAAAAAAGCCGAGTTTTCAAAAGGTGAATTGGTAACTGACCACAAGATTGCAAAGACCGATGAGAAAGATGGTACCGAAATGATTTTTACACCTGATGATACGGTGTTTAAAAAGTTCCATTACATTGCTGAATATGTTATAGCGCAGATAAGAAACTATACCTATTTAAATGCCGGTCTGGCCATTTATTTCAACGGGCAACAATACATTTCTAAAAACGGCTTACTCGATTTATTAACCGACAAAACCGATGCCGATGAATTACGTTATCCGATTATTCATTTGAAAGGAAAAGATATTGAAGTGGCTTTAACCCACGGCAATCAGTATGGCGAAGAATATTATTCTTTCGTAAACGGACAATATACTACACAGGGTGGTACACACTTAGCCGCTTTTCGCGAAGCAGTGGTGAAAACTGCCCGAGATTTTTATAAAAAAGATTTCGATGCTGAAGATATTCGCACCGCCATTATCGGGGCGATAAGCGTACGTGTGCAGGAGCCTGTTTTCGAATCGCAAACTAAAACTAAATTAGGCTCGCTGAATATGGGCCCCGATGGTCCAACAGTGCGTGGCTATATCAACGATTTTGTAAGAAAAGATTTAGACGATTATCTGCACAAGCATCCTGAAACGGCCGATATTCTTTTAAAAAGAATTTTGCAAAGCGAGCGTGAGCGGAAAGAAATTGCAGGCATTAAAAAGTTGGCCAATCAACGCGCCAAAAAAGCCAACCTGCACAATAAAAAACTGCGCGATTGCCGTTTTCATTACGATGAAAATAAAGGCGAACTTTCTGAAAAATCTACCATATTTATTACTGAGGGTGATTCGGCAAGCGGCTCTATTACCAAAGCCCGCAGCCCCGAATATCAGGCAGTATTCAGTTTGCGCGGAAAGCCGCTCAACTGTTTCGGTTTAACTAAAAAAGTGGTGTATGAAAACGAAGAATTTAATTTGCTGCAACACGCATTAAATATTGAAGACAGCATGGACGAGTTGCGCTACAACAAAGTAGTAGTGGCTACTGATGCCGATGTGGATGGTATGCACATTCGTTTGCTGCTGATTACTTTCTTCCTGCAATTTTTCCCCGATTTGGTAAAGAAAGGGCATGTGCATGTTTTGGAAACGCCATTGTTCCGTGTAAGAAATAAAAAAGAAACTATTTATTGCTACAGCGAAGAAGAAAAGCAAGAAGCCATGAAGAAGTTGGGCAGCAAGCCTGAAATTACACGCTTCAAAGGTTTAGGTGAAATTTCTCCCGATGAGTTTGGGCAGTTTATTGGCGATGATATTCGCCTTACCCGTGTTTCTATGGATAAAGAAATGGCTATTAAAAACTTACTGGAATACTACATGGGCAAAAACACCATGGAACGTCAAAACTTCATTATTGATAATCTTAGAATTGAAATGGACAGGCCGTTAGAAGTGGAAGCGTAACGAATTTTCATTCATCAAATTCATTTTTACTTAATATATGTTTAAGCAGGTTTTCGATTAATTTACGTCTAAGTTAATAATCTACGGGAATGTTATTAACTTAGAATTCTATGTTTTCAGTTTGGTGTAAAAAAATATTGTTTTTGCTACTCTTTATTCAGTGTAGTTACTTGTTTTCTACTGAAAATAAGGCGGTGCGTTTTACTGAAAACAAAGGGCAGTGGAACAGCAATATTTTGTATCAGTTGAAAATAAATAATGGCTCTATGTTCTTAGAGCAGAACCGCATTACTTACCACTTTATTCATGAAGAAGATTTAGAGAAACTGCATGGGCATCAGCATGAAGAAGAAAATTCAAAACACAAAACACAAAATTCAAAAGAGCATAAGCATAAAGACAAACAGTCAAATACTCCTTCAACAAACCACCAATTATCGCACGATACTTTCCAAATAAGGCATCATGCTTTTTATGTGAATTTTAAAAATGCTAATGCTTCGGCAAAAATAAAAACCGGTAAAAGTTTTTCAAGCTATGCTAATTATTTTATCGGAAATAATCCAGCGCAATGGGCAAGCAAGGTAAAGTCTTTTAATGAAGTAACTTATGAGAATTTATATCAGGGAATTGATTTGCAATTTGGTGAGCAAAATCAACGATTGAAATATCAATTTGTAGTTGCTGCCAATGCTGATGCTTCAAATATTCAATTGGATTTTGAAGGTGTGGAAAGCATATACTTAAACAACGGCAGGTTAATCTATGAAACTTCGGTAAACAAGATTGAAGAACTGAAACCTTATTCCTATCAAATCATCAACGGCAGGCAAAAAGAAGTAGCTTCCGCTTTTGTGCTGAACGGAAATACGGTGTCGTTCAGCTTTCCGAATGGCTATGATAAAAACTATCCTTTAGTAATAGACCCTGTTTTAATTTTTTCAAGCTACACAGGTTCGCAGGCAGATAATTTCGGCTTCACCGCAACCTATAACGATGCAGGAGATTTATATGCGGGCGGTATTGCAAGAGGTGCCGGCTATCCTACCACTTCGGGCGCGTTTCAGTCTTTTTATGCGGGCGGTGTTATTCAGGGTAATTTTGAACTGGGCTTTAATGCCGATATGACAATTTCAAGGTTTAGCAGTGATGGCAGCGCCTATCTGTTTTCAACCTATATAGGTGGCAGAATCAACGACCAGCCTCACAGTTTGGTAGTTGACAGCGATACCAATCTGGTTATTCTTGGCAGAACCAACTCCGCTGATTATCCTGTTACAACCAATGCTTATGATAATACCTACAACGGAGATTTTGATATTGTACTTACTAAAATCAGCAAAGACGGTACGGCATTGATAGGCTCAACCTATATAGGCGGTTCAGGCGCAGATGGCGTAAATATTTTTGCCGATCCTTTTTCTATCGGTTCGCTGAAATATAATTATGCCGATGATTCCCGCTCGGAAGTAATCGTTGATGCGCAAAATAATATTTACGTTGCGGCAAGTACAAAATCTTCTGATTTTCCTGTTACTTCCAACGCATATCAAACCACTTTTGGCGGCAGTCAGGACGCATGTATTTTTAAAATGAATACCGACTTGTCTTCTTTAATCTGGAGCACTTATTTAGGTGGCTCGGCAGATGATGCCGGATACTCAATTGTATTAGATAACACCGGAAATATTTATACCTGTGGTGGAACAAACAGCACCAATTTTCCTGTAACATCAAATGCAAACGTAACCAATTATCAAGGTGGTTTGGCCGATGGTTTTATTGCAAAACTCAATGCAACAGGCACAACTTTAATGCACGCAACTTATTTAGGCACCAATGCTTACGACCAATGTTTTTTTATTCAGCTTGATGATAACCAGAATATTTATTTATTTGGGCAAACCGAAGGCATAATACCTGCTACACCACCGGGCGTTTATTCTAATAATGGTAGTGGTCAGTTTATAATAAGCCTGTTACCCGATTTAAGCGCGGTGCGGTTTGCTACTACCGTAGGCACAGGAAAAGGAACTCCCGATATTTCTCCCACTGCTTTTTTGGTTGATAATTGCAGAAATATTTATCTGAGCGGGTGGGGTTCGCAAATTATGAGTACCGCCACCATAAGCACCACAGGACTGCCTGTTACATCCGATGCTTTTCAGCCCACAACCGATGGTGGTGATTTTTATTTCATGGTGCTCTCTGAAAATGCTTCGCAACTTTTATATGCTACTTTTTTCGGAGGCACACAAAGTACCGAGCATGTTGACGGAGGCACAAGCCGTTTCGACAAAAACGGTGTTATCTATCAGGCAGTATGCGCGGGCTGTGGCGGATTTGATGATTTTCCCACTACGCCCGGGGTAGTCTCAAATATCAACAACAGCCAGTTCCCGCAGCGCAACTGCAATGTGGGTGTTATCAAATTTCAGATTACGTTCAACAGCGTTGAGGTAAATATCACAACAGATAAAGTGAAAGGTTGTGTGCCGCTTACCGTGAGCTTTGGCGGCAACGGCTTTCAGGCTGATGAGTATGCGTGGGATTTCGGCAATGGCATTACTTCCACTTTGCCTAATCCTGAAATTACATTTACACAGCCCGGAACATATCATGTTTCTTTGTATGGTACAAATACAAGTTGCCCGGGTTTGATTCTGATTGACAGTTCTTTCACCACAATTGTTGTTATTAATGACAGCGTATTTGCAGGATTTACTTACACTGTTGAAGGAGATTGTGACAGTAATACTGTTTTCTTTAATTCAACATCAATAAATGCAAATAACTTCTTCTGGGATTTTGGCGATGGCACTACCTCAACACTTGAAAATCCGTTTCATTCATACGTAACACCCGGAAGTTTTGAAGTGAAATTTATTGCAAGAAATGATTCTGCTTGCAATGTAGCCGATACAATAATTCAAACAGTGAATATAATTGTTAGATTTAAAAACAATATTATTTTGACAGAAGATACCGTGTGTGAAGGCACGGCAATAAGTATTTCAAATACGCATTACAATGTAAATAATAACGCGCGGTTTATTTGGAACTTCGGAAATGGCGCTACCTCAAATATTTACAACCCTGAAGTTTTGTATGGCACGCCCGGTACATATACCATTACATTAGTTACCATCGATTCTTCTTTTTGTAATATTACCGATACGGTTTCAGCAACAGTAACCATTGTGCCCAACAACGTGAATGCCGATTTTTTTATTAAGGCTGAATATGAATTGTTTGAAGACATTACTTTTCAGAATTTAAGTGAAAATGCTACCTCTTATTATTGGAATTTTGATGATGGCAATTTTTCTACTCAGGTAAACCCTGTGCATCGCTACAAAAACGATGGTGAT
>CAYSGX010000073.1:0-1388 GCA_964430605.1 uncultured Chitinophagaceae bacterium | reverse complement strand
TACACCTTGTCTCACAGCATATAATACTTTAGGCTGTAGCGATTCTATTTGCAAACCATTAAGAATTTTGTTTGTAGGCATTATTGATATAGCCAACGCTTTCAGCCCGAATAATGACGGACAAAATGATATTATTTATGTGAAAGGCTATGGCATAGAAGAAATAGAATTCAGAATTTACAACCGTTGGGGACAATTAATTTTTGAAAGCAATGATATGAATATAGGTTGGGACGGCACCTTTAAAGGCGTTCCGCAGGAAGCCGAAGTGTATGTTTATACCTTGAAGGCACGATTTAAAAATGGCGTGGAAACCGATTTGAGAAAAGGAAACATTACTTTGCTGAGATAGCTTGGAGGGACGAGAGACGGGTGTCGGGGGGCGAGGGAAAAAAGACAAGTAACAAAAACTTATTACTGATAACTGAAGACTGATAACTAAAAAATCAAATGCTGAAAATCATCAGACATAAATATACTCTTACAAGCATCATAGCTCTTTCGCAGCGAAGTGCTCCACACCTGCTATGGTCTATGGTCTATCGACTATGGACTATTTTCATATCTATCTCAATGCTCCTGTTTTCTAATTTTTCAAACGCCCAAGATTTACATTTCTCACAATACTATGCAGCACCGCTATATTACAATCCTGCAAACACAGGTTTTTTTAATGGCGATTACAGAATAGGCGGTAATTACAAAAACCAATATCCATGGGCACGGGCAGGTAAAGAAACTAATTACAGAACTTTTTCGGGCTATGCCGATATGGCTTTGCTGCAAGGTAAGTTGTTTTCAAAAGCAGATAAAATTGGCGTGGGAATTATATTGGCCAACGACAAGGCAGGAGACGGCAACTATACCACCACCCGCATAGGAGCAAGCATAGCGTATCATAAGTTTTTTGGCAATGAAAACCGCTATGGCATTTCATTTGGCATTAATGGCATATACACGCAGAAGCGGGTAGATTATGATTTGCTTTATTTCGACAATCAATGGAGCGATAATTTTTTCGACAGAGACCTGCCCACAGGTGAAGGGTTAACGGGAATGAATAATTTTGGTTATTTCGATTTATCGGCAGGCGTTATTTTTTCTTTTATGCCTAATAAGAGAATGAATTTTAATATTGGTACCGGGCTGTTTCATATCAATAAACCTAAAGAAAGTTTTTATGATTTGTCTAACCGGTTAGGTATAAGGCCCAATATTATTGGTTCAGGATTTATTAAACTGAATAACACCTGGCATATTGAACCTTCGTTAATGTTTGGCTATCAAAAACGAGCCAACGAATTTTTAGCGGCAACAATTTTTGGTTACACCGTTGTAAGAAGCGGTATAACACCCGAGCATGTTTTGTTGTTGGGCATTTCAGGCAG
>CAYSGX010000072.1:0-10744 GCA_964430605.1 uncultured Chitinophagaceae bacterium | reverse complement strand
GCAACCTATGCTTTTCAAAAAATTAGAAATGAAGACAGAGTCGCAAATACGCCTGCCTTTGGCTATATGAATCTTCACCAAGGTATAAAACAAGACAAAGTAATACTAGATTATAACAGGGAAAAAGACGGTTCTTATTCGTTAAATGTACCTACACTTCCTGTTACAAATTTAACCTATGATATTTATTCAATAGCAGGGCAGGGTATAGGAGGAACTTTTCGTTCTTACAGAGGTGATTTAGGTTATGTTTTTGATAGCGAAGTAAAATCGCACAGTGGCAGTAACTCTTTTGGTGGTGAATTAGGAGGTGGAAATGCAGTTCATGGAGGTGTTGATATAAGTACAACACAAGTAACAACTAAATCATCAAAATGGAAGAATTCCAATAAGGCTAGAGATATTCTTCAATTTTCAGGCAGTCCTGCTAATCAAAAGCATGAACATGCTGCCTTTAAGCTAATGGGCGAGCTTTCTGTTGATGATGATAATTTGATGCAACATTGGGGAGGTAGTGATCCTGTATATTTTAAACTAAATCCCATGCCTTCTGATCAGAAAGAGGTGGTTCTTGAGAAAAAAATTGTTAAAGGGACTTATGCAGGAGATACAGACCTGCATGATATTAACTCAACTGCACGAAATAAAAGGCACAAAAGGAATCAACTAATTTCATTTTTAAGTATCGAAGATGCTAAAAGTCTGGCATTGAATAAGGAAGCAATTGCCTCGTCAACTTATTTAAATGCATTTCCTAAACACCATATTGGTGAGTTTACTATTACAAAAGATGATGGCACAAGATATTTTTATGGGTTACCGGTGTATAATACCAAACAAGTTGAAAAATCCTTTAGTGTAGATGCACCTACATCACAAGATTGTATTAACGGATTTGTAACCTATTCAGACCAAGATGCTTCTATAGAGAATAAAAAAGGGTTAGGGCATTATTACAATAGCACCATTTTACCTCCTTATGCTCATAGCCATATGCTTACTGCAATTGTATCTGCTGATTATTCTGATATTGATAATAAGCCGGGCCCCACATCCGGAGATTTTGGCAGTTATACAAAATTTTCTTACAAAAAAATTAATAATAAATATAAATGGAGAGTTCCATTAGTAAATCAAGCAGGTAAGGCAAATTATAATGAAGGATTAAAATCAAATAATGCAGACCAAAAAGGGTCTTACGTTTATGGCGAGAAAGATATTGTTTATCTATCAACGATTGAAACAAAGAATTATATTGCCATATTTCATACTTCACCAAGACAAGATGCGCTAGGAGTAGATGGTGAAAGAGGTATAGTAAATGAAACTGTAAAACAGGAAAAATTAGATAGTATACAGCTATTCACAACTGCTGAGTATTACAATATCAACATTACAGATAAGACCCCAATTAAAACAGTTCATTTTAAGTATAACTATGATTTATGTGGAAATGTACCTAATAGCTTAGCAGGTGGTAAGTTAACATTAGAAGAAGTATTTTTTACCTATGGAAAATCATTTAAAGGAAAATTCAGCCCTTATGTATTTGAGTATTCAGAGCAAAATCCTGATTATGATTTTAAAGCATATGATAGATGGGGTAATTATAAACCGATTATAGCAGGCTCAAGTTGTGATCATACAGGAAACCCTACAAATGCCGAGTTTCCTTATGTAGAACAAGATACATTTACAAGTGAGCCTAATCTGGGTAAGTATAAGGCTGATGTATATGCAGATGCATGGAATTTGAATAAAATAATTCTTCCTACAGGGGGTGTAATTCAAGTGCATTATGAAGCTGATGATTATGCCTATGTTCAAAATCTGAAGGCCATGCAAATGATAAAGCCCTTAGGCTTTATAAACGAAGTGTCTACTGAAGCAGCAACAGAATCACTTGATGTAGCAACACTATCACAATCTTTAATGAATAGTAGTGGTAGTATTGTAAATAATTACCTTGTTTTTGAATTGCCAATGAGCGTAAATAGTAATGAAGAATTCAGAAAACTTTATCTCACTGACCATAAAAACCAATTGATGGATAAGTTGTACTTCCGTTTTTTTGTAAATATCACCACCAACACATCGTCAGTAGATGTTAAACCCAAGCAGTTAGGATGCAATTTTGAGTATGTGAGTGGATATATAGATATACAAGCAGCCAATTCTGGTATTTACGCTAATGGAAAAGCTTATGTAAAAATTTGCAAAGTAAAATTAAATGATGATGATGGTTCAGACTGTAATGAAAATGATGGCGGAAATACTCATCCAATAAGTAAAGCTGCATGGCAGTTTGGAAGATTGAATTTACCTTTTTTAGTGTGGGGACAAGACCCGCCACCGGGAGTTACAGGTAGTGGAACTGAGTCAGGTAGTATCATTATTACTATTATAAAAACTCTTGCCGGTGTAACGTTCATGAAGAATATTAAAGATGCACTTCAAGGACCTAACAGAACCATGAGGAAAAATGGATTTGGTATGGAAGTGAAGCTCGATAAGTCATGGTTTAGGTTATATACTCCAACCGGAATAAAAAAGGGTGGGGGAGCAAGAGTCCAAAAAATTGAAATTTATGATAATTGGAACAATATGTCATCGGGTAATAATTCTAAATATGGACAGATTTATGAGTATCGGATGACTGAAAATAACAGAATTATTAGTTCCGGAGTAGCAGCTTATGAGCCAATGGCAGGAAACGATGAAAACCCATGGAGAATGCCCATAAGTCATGGAAAGGCTAAAAATGTTTTGGCTCCCGATGATGAATTTTACACAGAAACACCTATGGGAGAATCTTTCTTTCCCTCTCCTGTTGTGGGATATCGTCAGGTAACAGTTAAGAATCTTCAATATGCTGAAGTGAAAAAGAATGCTACAGGAAAAGTAGTTCATGAATTCTATACAGCTTATGATTTCCCTACAAAAGTTTGGCGAACTATACCCAAGTCTGAGCCTAAGAAAACTGATCCCATAATCGGTCTGTTTAGTTTTAAAAATGAAGATTACATGACCGTTTCTCAAGGGTATTCTATAGAGCTAAATGATATGCATGGCAAAAATAAAGGCATGTCAGTATATCAGGAAGGAAGCAGTGCAGCCATCTATTCCGAAAGATATAATTACTATGCTGAAGGAAACTCACTGAAAAATGAAGTTACCACTATTGATAAGTTTGGGAACGTGAAACAAAATAATGTAGGGGTTGAATTTGATGTAATTACCGATATGAGAGAACAAACTACTGATGTTCGTGGTGGCGGAACGCCTATTAACTCAGATTTTTTCACTTTAGGGCCAATACCAATAATCATTCCGATGGTTTTTGGGTCTCTTGCTAACGAAAAAACACGGTTCAGGTCTTCCGTAATAACAAAAGTTATAAGTAAATATGGAATAGTTAAGGAAGTTATTAAAGATGATTTAGGAGCTGTTGTTACCACACAAAACCTTGCCTTTGATGCAGAGACAGGAAATTTATTGCTTACTAAAACCATCAATGAATACGAAGACGGAATATATAATTTAACATATCCTGCTCACTGGGTTTATGAAGGTATGGGGATGGGATATAATAATATTGGAGTTACGTTATCAAATGTTTCGTTTACTGGTGGACAGTCTTCAACTATCAGTGATGCGCAAAATATTTTCTTCAAAGGAGACGAATTATTGTTGAAAAGTAGCGGAGGAATTTATAAAGTATGGGTAAAAGAGGTTAATCAAAGTAGCATTAATGTAATAAATTCATTTGGAGAAGCATATGATTACAGCCAACCTAATTTGGTTAAAATTATTCGTTCAGGCAGAAGAAATCAGCATAATACTCCTGTGGGAATATTGGTATCAAAAACAAACCCTTTAAATAGTATTAAAAACAACCAGTTTAAAGATATTATCAATGCAGAATATTTTGAGTACAGCGATTTTGCCAGAACATTTTGCGATTGCCCTGATGACTTTATAGGAGATGAAGTTGTTAGTCAAATTCCTGTTTGGAGAGCTGTAAATAGTAATAGATTTAAATACAACAGCAGCAATCCTTATGTGAAAGGTACTGCGGGAAATTATAGATTGAAGAAAAAATATTTGTACTTAACAGAAAGACACCTGCTTGCCAGTGCTTCAAATCTCAGAACAGATGGTATGTTCGTCTCATTCAGTCCTTTCTGGAAAAATGCATCGAATGGCTGGCAGAAAGATGATAACAATTGGACATGGACAGCAGAAGTTACAGAATACAGCCCTTATGGCTTTGAACTGGAAAATGTTGACCCATTAAAACGCTATTCATCTGCATTATATGGTTATAAGCAAAGTTTACCAACAGCAGTGGCAAAAAATGCACGGTATAAAGAAATTGGGTTCGATTCATTTGAAGATTATGAAGGATTACAATGTTGGGACGACCATTTTAGCTATAAATATCCTGAAGAAAAAGATTTTGATTTCCCCGGAGCATCTGTTACAAATACACAATCTCATACCGGAAGAAGAAGTATAAAAGTTGAAGCCGGAAAACATATTGAAATAACCAAAATTATTGAGCAATGCAATTGAGAATATTATTGATAATATACTTTAATGTATGTATAATGTCTGTAAAGGCAATCGATTGTCCTGGTACCAATATATCATATAATATAACAAACTCATGTTCTTTTAAGGATTTGAAGAATATATGTTTCAGTTTCTCAGGTTATTGGATATGTGAGCCATATTTAACAGCTAAAATATTTGAATGGTCTGCTGCGGATAATAATACTGTAATAATAAGGCGTGATACGGTTGTAGGTTCGAATTCATTTTGTTTTGATATTCCACCTAATGTTTATCATTTAGATATTTATTACCAAAATGGTTATGGTATGCAACATAAAGGATATAAAATCCTTGATATAACCGATAAAACTCCCCAAATAGTTAATAGAACAATAAATAATTCCGATTGTGAGCAAAATAATGGCTCAATTATCATTGAAACTGAAACCAATGGAAACTATCGCTATAACTGGTCTGATGGACAAACTACAAAAGATATTTATGAATTATCACCGGGGATGTATTACGTTACCATAACGAATTTGGATATTGAAAATTGTTTTAGGCATTATGGCGGATATATAGTGCTTGAGAATTGTTTGCCTTGCGACAACTGCATCTCCTCTTTCTCCCCACTCCGTAATCAAAAGTATATTTTAAGTGCTTGGGTTAAAGAAAATGAAGAGCAAGGAAGCTTGGTGAAAAATTATGAATATGCACAAATAGAAATTCTTTTTCCCGGCTCCACAACTCCCGCAGCAGGTTCATTCAAAGCCAAAGGCAAAATTATTGAAGGCTGGCAGAAGATAGAGGAGGAGTTTACCATTCCGCCTGACGCTACAGAGATTACTGTCAGGTTAACCAATACCAACCCAAGTGTAAATGCCTACTATGATGATATAAGAGTGCATCCTTTCAATAGTAGCTTCAAATCATTCGTTTACGATCCGGTTACACTTAGGTTAATGGCCGAATTAGACGATAGGAATTATGCCACAAAATATGAATATGATTTGGAAGGAAAACTTATCAGGGTAAAAAAAGAAACCGAAAGAGGGGTAGAAACAATTAAAGAGTCAAGAAACAACACTTACAAGAAGCCATAATGAAAACGTTAATCAGCTTTATTTTTATTTTATCATGTGTTTCTGCATATACCCAAAATATCAGAGAAGACATGATTAAGCTCAATGAGCAATATGGGTGTTCGCAAAACATAAATATTATCTCTAAATATAAATACTACAACAATATTAAAAAAAGCGCTGTCCCCGATAAAATTATTACCGGGAAAATGATAAAGGACGGTGATAATTTCCTTTTACAGGCAGATAATAATTTTCAGGTAAAAATAGAGGGTTTAGTAGTAGCTGTAAATAATGACGATAAAACAATTTCATTCTCACAGGCGAAAAATTATAATCATAATTATTTAATAGACGATATTGAAAAGTCTCTGGATTATATCAGTAATTACTCTTTTTCCGACTCTGTAAAAGGAATAAAACATTACAAGCTTTATTATGATGAGTCGATGCCCTATTACCAAGTAGATATTGTAATTAATACAACTACTGGTTTTTTAAGCAAGTATATCTGTTATGCCAAAGAGTATCCATATATGCACTCGGTAGAAAATTATTCCGAAAAAGATATTAAGCATGTAAAGCTGGAGATTGAATACACCATTAATCATAATCAGGTTGCTGAAAAAAATAAGTTGTTCAACATCAATTCATATTTAATCATAAACGGTAATGAAGTAACACCAGCACCTAAGTATGCCGGCTATGAGATAATTAATCTGAAAATTTAATTGCTTATGCGATTATCAGCGATAAAATACTCGTTATTAATAACTTTGTTTTTTCTGAGCCTTCAGGTATTTGCAGGCACAGAAATATATAATGCCCGCCTTAATGGCAGCGATATTTCCAACAGCAATAAGAGTATCGCTGTTCAGGATAACAGGTTTCCTGTTTTTCAAAATATTCACAACATAAAAGCGCTCGGTAGGGTAATCGTAGGTATAAATCATGAATGGCTTACAGTTCAGGATAACATTCACTATACGTTTAAGATTGAAGTTAGGTATCGCGACAAGTCTCAATATGAACATACATCAATTGAGTTTTTAGAAATTAACAATACACAACAAGGGTTGTATTTAGATAAAAGTATTTATCAGATTCCTGAAGATGCTCATAGAATTGATGCGAATATTATAGAAGTAACTGATAATATACCTACACCGGTTGTAATTTCTGATTTATCTACGCTTAATGAAAACATTTTTCTGGAAGTTGAATTGGAAATTGAACGATTTTACGATTTTGACACCTCAGATATTTCAACGCTTAGCGATACTGTATTTTCAGGTTCAAAAGAATTGTCAATTTATTGGGAGCACATAGTAGGTGCTGAGAGTTATCAATTAGAATGGATGCATGTAGATGATTATGCTTCTGACGGAGATATCAGCAGTTCTCAGGTTGCACCTGTAAATGTTGAATTTAAATTCAACAGCACGCGGGTAAATATTACTGAAAACAACTACAAAATCTCCATAGTATTCGATAAGGGATTTTTATTGTACAGAGTAAGAGCCGTAGGCAGGGACGCTGTTGTAAATATTGGCAATTACATTTATGGGCCATGGACAATGCCGGATAATATTTCTTTACAGGATGCGATTAACTTGGGATATGTTTATGTTATCACTTCATCCAATTTTCACGAAAGCGACAAAAACTGGCAGTATAATGCCTCGTTTGCTGAAGATGGTAAAAGAAAAGAAATAGTTACCTATGCCGATGGCTCTACCAGAAGTCGGCAAACTGTTACTAAAATAAGCAGTAATGATAAAGCTGTAGTAGCTGAAACATTATATGACCACCAAGGAAGACCGGCAATAAGCACATTACCTGCACCCATAGTAAATCAATCGGTCAATTCAGAGATAAAATACTATCAGGATTTCTCAAAAGTAGATGCTACCTATGCATATGACAAGATACATTTTGATGCAGACACCGGAAATTGCAATTTTGAACCTCCTGCTATGGATACTATATCAGGAGCATCCTCATATTACTCGCCCGGTAATAGTGAAGTAAGCTATAATCAGGCATACACACCTGATGCTGAAGGCTATCCTTTTACCGCTACTCAATATACTCCCGACAATACAGGCAGGATAAGGAAACAAGGCGGTGTAGGAGCCACGCTTAAGATGGGAGGAGGCAAAGAAACCCGTTATCTATATGGCAAACCTACACAATCTCAGTTAGACAGGCTGTTTGGATCGGAGGTGGGCTATGATGTTTTTTACAAGAAAAATGCGGTGATAGACCCTAATGGGCAGATAAGTGTTTCTTATCTCGATATGAAAGGTAATGTTATTGCTACTGCTTTGGCAGGCGCTAAACCCGAGAATCTTGAGGCATTGGAAAGTTATACTGCTCTTGGAAGTGGAAGGCTTGTAAAAGACGACCTGCTCAGTAAAGACCCTTTTAACAGAGGAAAGAATAATAAAATTATTGATAACGCACTGGTATATAATGCCCAGTTTATAGTTACTTCTCCTGGCGAATATAAACTCAGATATACACTATTTGATACTACTTATGTAAATGATTGTACTCCGGGATTATGTTTCGATTGTTACTACGATTTGGAAATTTTCATTATGGATGAATGTGGTGCTAAAATCCCTATTCATAGAACCGATACTCCTCAAATTGTAAATATATTTTATGCTCCGGTTGGCTCTTTTCAAAATGACAGCATTTGTGAAGATAGCGGGACTTTAGTATTTAACATTCCTGAAGATTCGGGCGATGATACCCTGATAGTCAACTTTGATAATGAAGGAGTGTATCAAATAGTAAAAATTCTTAAAATCCATCGTCCTGCTATTGATGCTTATGTAACTCAGTATTTCAATTATTTAGCTACAACCGACCCGAATAATTGCTTCAGGACTTTTGAAGAAATGGCTCAGGACACATCCTTCTTATCAAATTATGATGGTTGTGAAATTTCTTGCCAACAATGTCTTGCATTGGTCAATGATTCTGCACATCTCTTTGGCGGAGATGAGGTGGCCTTGGAATATGCCAGAAAAGCCTGTGAAGATTTTTGTCAGGAAACCGATTTGTGTATGTCCATATATCAAAGTTTACTGGCCGATGTTTCTCCGGGAGGGCAATATGCCAAATACATCAACTCAGAAGGGAATTATGATGAATCAGCAGATCCTGTTTCGGTATTTCACCCTAATTCGGTATTACCACATCCATTTTTGGCACAAAACTATAGTGTTAACGAGCGTTGGCGATATCCCATTGAATTAAGTGTAAGTAATTTTTCTACTGATGGTGGCTATATAGCAGACGACCCCACCATAGATTACATTGGCGATGTTGGGCAAGGTTATTACAGAAATGCGGATGGGGAACTTGATATTATTAAAATTTTTAAAATTGATACTTCCCTTGATGATGAGGATCCTACAGCATACAGACCTCAACCCGCTTTTGATGCCGAAATTAAATTTAGTCTCGTTGATAGCACACCTTATATCTATCCTCATGAACTAAAAAATTTACAAGACTTTATCAACGCATTCGAGCCATCATGGGCAAAGTCATTAGTGCCTTACCATCCTGAATTTGGTTACCATATTCTTTGTGTATTAAGGCAACAAAGCGAACAACACGATGTAAAAATACTTCAGTCTTCTACAGATAGTATATTAACATATTTTGGAGTTTCTAGTTTATCTGAAATTGATATTGCAAAACTGATAGATAAAGACCCGTTTTTTCCAAATACTGGTAATTTAACATCATTGATGAACTATGCTCTTCAACGCTACACATTTACTCCCTCAATCAAGATGTTAACCGATTTGTCAGGTCTATCAGATTTAATTAATGCCTTGTCACAACTTCAGTTAAATATTTATGAGGTAGCGGCATTGTCAAGAGGTGTGGGCGGCTGTGCTAATTTACATTGTGCTGATAATGCGGCTTTAATTTTAGATTGTCTTGAAAACTCTTCTTTTGATACTGGTGGTGCTGAAGGATTGTTTAGAGATACTTTGTCCGCTACCGAAAAGCAAATCAGGTGGGATATGTATGCCAGTCTGTATGTGTCGGCAAAACAAAGGCTTGTGCAGCAATATCAGGACGATTTTATGCTGCATTATTTCGGTAGAAGATATAACAACTGTATAGGAGCTACACCAGACCAATATATTCAGATAGCAATATTTAAAATGCTTATTCCATACGTACTGCGTACTATCGGCTTGGGCCCGTTTAATATCTTTGATTCTCCTTTCTTTAAAGATGAGGTTTGCGGAGTAAGAACCTATCAATACTATACCAATAAAATTAAAAGATATCCCAACAGAAATGATGCTTCTGGTACTGATATTGATGCTATGGATGAATCTGAGGTACTAGCTTTATTTGAAAAACAAAAAGAGCAGGCTGATTTCGATTATTATGCAAATACCGGGCAATGCCCTATAGCCAGAGATTTGGAAGCCTTAATTAATAGACAGGTAAATTTGGGCAAACTACTGGTGGACAGCGATTTGAAATTAAATTCAGCTTTTACGCCCACACTCTATGATGCTTTTAACTATGATACAGCATCTTGTGCTGCCACCAAAACATATAACTGGAAGCCTGTTTTATCAGATGCAAACAAGAAGCTCACAGTTACTTTCGATAGCTCTAACTATTCAGGGCAGGAATGTGAGCTAACACTATCATTGCCCTCAACTTTAGATTCAACATTTAGCTCTCCTGCTTTAGTTGGCTTTTCCGAATTGCAATTTACAGGAGTAAGTGGAGGAGAAAATAGATTCACCATAAAAGCTAATTTTAACCCATATCCCGAAAGGCCCGTCATCGACACTTTGGTGCAGATTACGGCAAGTGGCACTATAACTTGTCTCAACTTGGCCGATTGTGTTTTTCCCGATAAATGCGAAGCAAATGAATTTGCATCTTCTGTTCTGCTGTTAATGAATTTACTGAATAATGAACTTGCCAGTTGCTTAGCAGATCCTTGTACAACGGCATGCGTTCTGGAAAATAAAGATTTGTTTGCATCACAAAATTATAAATTTATTTACACTAAGCTCACGGCTATGTTGGGTAATGGAGCATGG
>CAYSGX010000071.1:0-10801 GCA_964430605.1 uncultured Chitinophagaceae bacterium | reverse complement strand
CTGTCAAAAACCACAGGCAGCCAGTTACAGGCATCAACCAAGCCCTTATACAATGGTAATATTAACCAGATGATAACCTCGATAAGAGAATTTATGCGGGGAGACAGACCCGACCCCAAACCACCCTTAGCGCAAGCCTACCAATATGACCAGTTGAACCGCCTCATAGCAGCAAACAGCTTCTATGACGATAACCTGCCCTCAGCCAACCAGTGGTCAGATATTAACACAGCAACGAACAGCTTTAAAGAAAGATATAAGTACGACCCCAACGGTAACATACTCAACTTAGACCGCTACAATGCCACCGAAATAATGGACAGCTTCGGCTACCACTATCCAACGAACAGAAACAGATTAAGGCATGTAAAAGATGCCATAGCAGACGGAATAAGCACAGAAGACATAGACAACCAAGACGATGATAATTATGCTTATGATGAAATAGGCAACCTGATAAAAGACGAATCAGACAGCATACAAACCATTACGTGGAATGTAGCAGGCAAGATAAAAAGTATCACCCGATACGACAACACAACTAAGCCCGATTTAGAATTCCGCTACGATGCCATGGGGCACCGAGTAGTTAAAATAGTAAAACCCAAAATAGGCAGCAGTGCTCCATACACACTCTCGAATGAAGACAAATGGGAATATACTTACTATATTAGAGATGCGAACGGAAACACAATGGCAACCTACAGCAGAAATACCACCGAAGCAAACGACACACTGACAGTAGCTTACAAGCTGCAAGAACATACTATCTATGGCAGCAGTAGGTTGGGTGTGGCAGCCTCACAATTAAATGCAGCATTAGTTACGTTGAAATTTCCTGATGATGTAGCATACCACAATGATGGAACTTACGATTTAACTTCGGTATTGCCCATACAAATCACCTATACAGGCAACCCCAATTTAAAGCTGCACTACTTAGGCAAGAAGCAATATGAGTTGACGAACCACTTAGGCAATGTACTTGCCACAGTAAGCGACATTAAAACACCGATAGAAGATAACGGAGACATAGTAGGCTTTGAAGCAGATGTAAGAAGTGCGCAGTTGTATTATCCTTATGGGGCTTTGGCAAGGAAATATCAGACGAGTAATTACCGATATGGTTTTGGTGCTCACGAAAAGGACAATGAAGTTTCAGGCGTAGGAAATCATTACACGGCTGAGTTTTGGGAGTATTCGCCAAGAGTTGTTCAAAGATGGAATATTGACCCTGTTACGAAAGGGTGGATAAGTCCGTATGCAGTTTTCGGAAATAATCCGGTTTATTATAATGACCCTGATGGCGCAGATTGGGATGTTAAAAAAACAGAAAAAGAGGGTAAAACCAACTATGATATAAAAGTTACGGGAGCAATATATAATAATAGTGGTGAGAAAATAGATATGGAATCCCTCCAAAAGAAAATGGTTGATCAAATTAAGGAAGTATATGGCAGTGCTGGTGATGCTAATACAACCGTTAATATAAATGTTAATTTAAGAGTGGTAACAGACCTTAAAGATGTAAAAAGTACGGATCATTTAATATCTATAGAGAGTAATGATAATTATGATAAGTATGCGGGAAGCGAGGGTAAAGGTACAAATGCCTATGCCGACATTGGGGGGTTAAAAATAGTCATGCCGTATAGAACCGCAAGTGGTATATTGGAAGATAACAATTTATACCACAGGACTATTGCACATGAATTGGGTCATACAGGAGGTTTATATCATCCGAATGATTTTAACAGTTCAGTAGTGCAGGGTGTTAATAAATATGATAAGTCTGACAAAGGGAACTTTATGTATTCAAGAGGAGGTAAAAGCATAAAGGTGTCTCAAATTCAGGTGATTCACAACAATTATATTAATCAAAGAATTAATCAGCAGACACAATTTATAAATACAAAAACAAGAGAAATAAATTACAAACATCAAAAGTATGTTGACTGGAGAGATAGGTTATTTGGGCCTTAAAATAATTTGCTTATGAAACGGTTTATTTATTTTCTTCCGTTGGTAGCAACTGTATTTGCTATTAGCTGTAGTGAAGTCGATACTTGTGAATATGATGTTAACGTACAGTTATTGAGCGCAATTCCAGGCGACTCAATTAATGTCATTGTTGCTGATTCAATTGAGTATAGTAAGAAGTTTACCGCTCCATTCTACATATCTGTAAAGAATAGGAAATACTTAATCAAGAATATTTGTATAAACAAAGATTCATTCAATATAGATTTGAAATTTAATAATAGAGACACTTCTTTTTATGTCTATCCGAAGCAAATAAATAGTGTTCTTGTAGGTGAATTAGAAAATTCATTCGACATCGTTTTTGAATATAGAAACCCCAATGAAAATGCTCCAAATTCTTTAGGTTTTGATTAAAGGTGATGTATCAAAAAATCACTTTTGATAAAAAAAATCATTTGGAAGTCTAATAAAATAAGGAAATAATTTTCGGGAAAACAGTAGAACGAGCAAAAAATATTGCTCGTTTTTTTTGCCCAATACAGTAATATTAAGTTTCAGCAGAGTATTTTAACCCTCGTGTATCAGAAAATTAAACCAATTGTTTCCGATAATTTTTTATCGGGATTACAATGGTTAACACCGTAAGTCATTAGCATAATATTAAAATGTAAACGGTATCACTTTTTGAAAAAATCAGGAAAAAATGAAGTGTCATCATTGCGCAGGTGCATGTATTAGAAAAAGAAAAACCAAAGCAGACATACAGCAATACCAATGTAATATCATTCAGACATCTGAATTGCTCTGTCATGGTGATTTATCGAACCATAAGTATCTATAAATTAAGAGAAATATTCTTCGACAAAAATCAGGGTGAGAAGCAGAGTACTGTTTTGATGTTTAAATGATATAAAATAGCATTTTTTCTATTATACCTAATTGCCTGAAGTTAAATACAAGCGATAGACTGTATAATACAATCGTTAATTTGTTTTTATTGGCGTAAAAAATTCTTTCAACCGATTTCTTTCCGCAAATTTTGCTATGTGTATTGTTTAAGTAATATTTCAAATTAAAAATCATGAAAAAAATCTTATTTCTTATCTCTTTCAGTTTTCTTTTTCTAACCGAGGTATATAGCCAATCTACTATTTCAGCACCAACAGATGTAAGAGTTTTACCGATTTTATCTTCCACCGCTATTATTACATGGAAACCTGTTTCAGGAGCTACTTCATATGAAATTGTTGATTGCAGCAGCAATCAGGTTGTGGCTGTTATACCGGAAAGTAACTATAAGGTAAATAATTTAATTGTTGGAGAAGCGAGGCAATTTAAAGTAAAAGCTGTTTCAGGCGCACAGTCTTCAGCTTACACCAACTGCATAAGTGTAAAAACTTCAAATGACCCATTTAAACTGCTGTTTGGCAGATAGATTAAACTACAGTATATGAAATATTTAACAGTATTTTTTGTGCTTATCACTACTCTTGGGGTACGCGCTCAAACTCCTTCGGGAATTTCTATAGGAAAAAACAATCAGCCTCCTCACGAGTCAGCTTTATTAGAATTAAATACTGACAGTAAGGGCTTTCTGCTTCCCAGACTTACAACGTATCAGCGCACTAATATATCAAACCCTGCGGAAGGGCTACTTGTATATGACATAGACTTAAATAATTTCTATTATTATTCAGGTGAATGGAAAGAGGTAGGGGCGGCAACTGTACCCGGGATAGGCGGGGCATGGATTAACACGCCTTTAGGTGTGTACACTTTTAATGATGTTGGAATTGGCGACAGTACACCGGTTTCTAAATTATCTGTTAATGCTGATTTGGGTAAACAAGGCATAATTGTTTCTGTTAATGCCGATTCACTTGATAATTCACCCTCAAATTATTTTTCCAGTATAGAAAATGTAAATACAGGCTTTCATTCAAATTTGTCTTTATATACAAAGAGTGATTCTACTTCAGTTGAAGAGCCTACCGTAATAGGTATTTATAATTATGTTGAAGCGAACTTTAGTGGCAGTCTTGAATATAGCGAGGGAACTGTTGTTGCCTCATATAATAAAGTTGAGAGTAAAAATAAATTTACTGTAGGAGTACTTGGACAAGTTGATTACAGTGGTTCTGACGAAAGCGAATTGTACATATCTGAAGATTCTTTGAATGTTGCCGGAATAGTGTTTGGGGGCTTGTTTGTTGCCAATCCGGGAAATAATAACTCGGCTTTAATCTTGGAGGGGAGCGTATCTGTTGCTGTTGAGGATCATAAAGGTATTAATGTCGGTTCTACAGCAATGACATCATCAGACAGTACTTTATATAATATTTCTTTATGCGGCATTTCAAATAAGAAAATGAGTGGAACAGAGACTTTTAATGTACTTTTTTCCGATTTAAAAAACGACTTTCCTGACAGGTTTACTACTTCCTTATACCTGAACAATTTTTACGACAGTATTTATGATTTTAATGTTTATGCTGATGGGAATGCAAAATCGTACTTTGGAGGTAATGTCGGTATAAAAGAGCTTAATCCAAGCGAAGCCCTGCATGTTAATGGCAATATTTTATCTAACGGAGTAATTACTCAAAGTTCTGACTCAAGACTTAAACATTCCATCAAACTATTAGATAATTCTTTATCTAAAATATTATCTCTGAACGGGGTCAGCTTTTTTTGGAATAACGAGAATAAATCAACAGAAAAACAAATCGGGCTGATTGCCCAAGAAGTAGAAAAGGCGTTTCCTGAACTGGTTAGAACTGATACGGAAGGTTTCAGGAGTGTTAACTATTCGGGTATGGTAGCCCCTTTAATAGAAGCAATTAAATCATTGAATAATAAGATTGGTGCTCTCGAATTAGAATTACAAAATGATAAGAATGAAATTTTGTTGCTGAAATCAATGCTTGGCGCTAATGAGCCGAAAGGATATTCGACAAGTAAAATTGGAAATTAAAATATGTTGTTTAACAAAAAACATATCGTTTCGTTCAATCTTGTTTTAGTTGTGTCAGTTTTATCTATATCTGTGCTGACAGCTCAAAACACAACTTTAAAATTAGATGCATCCAGTTGCAATAAAAGCCTAACGAAATATTCTCAAATTTGTGCCGACTACTATGATTATAGCGGTAGTTTAAATCTATTTCAGTTTCTTTTTGAGAAAGAAGACAGTGCTATATTATATACCTCCACTTCTCCCTGCATTTACTTGGATGAGGTAGCGGGATTAAGCGAAGACAGCGCCTATAATGTAAAAGTAAGAGGGGTTGATTATTTAGGAGACACAATTGTCTATGGAGCCTCTTGCAGTTTAAATATTATTCCGACAGTAATAAAATTTACTGAATATCTCGCTATTAAAGATGATACATTAACGATAACTTCTTTTTACGGATTATTTCACAGCGGGGTTGGCAGCGGGACTTATGATTATCGGGATAGTATAACCTACCATGTTTTAGCCCGAAACTTGTTTTCAGACCAAACTTATTACATTGATACGATTCCCTATACAGGGTTTCGTTCGTGGGATATAATGGATACAGTTCAGGGATTATTTTCATTTAAAATAAGAGCGGAAGTCTTTGGAGATACATTAGATTATGGAGACTCAATAATTGTAAATATTGATGGCTTACCTGAGCCCCGACTGTCTCAGGCAATATGCGACAGAGACAGTTTTGCTTTGAATGAAGTTATTTATGCTGATTATGTTGGGTTACTGGAATATGAGTTTCTGTTTGTTGATGTTGAAACCAATGATACCATATTGCAGACTCTTTGGAATGGTAATCCCTCATTTGTGGAAGGAGTAATAAATATATTTCCCCTGTTAGACACTTTCGGGTTTGCAGTTAATCATGAGTACGAAGTGCGTGTCAGAAATATCCTGCCAACTGGCACTCCGTTGCAGTTTGGAGATGCTTGCAATATTAAAATCGTGAACTCAAAGTTTGTGTGCGATGCAGTTGAAATGGATTTGTATATTGATACAAGCCGAATTCTTGGAAATGAAGATGCGGGTTTAACATTTTCATTTTTTCAGGGCTATAATAATCAAGTGGCTTTGTCAGATTCCTCGGGTTGGGATGGTAATATGTCTCTTAGTGAAAAGCTGCAACTGCTGATAAGTCAACTACAAGGAGATAATTTGTTCTCAGCTTCCGGAATATTTGATGAACTGCAGCATATTATCGGAATCAAGCTTAGTATTAATAATACTACAGGCAACAGCTTGTTTTCTTCCCTTTACAGTTCCATACCATTTTATTTTTACGATAGCTTTAAAAAACATCGTTTCTCTTCGTCTTTAACAGGCTACAAAAATCCTAATGAATTATACTTTAAGCCTGTTGTTTGTTATACTGTAATTCCACAAGATACAACATGGTTTAATGTTTTTAATACTGATATATATGTAGAAGAAAGTACGCCAATTAACATATATGGCAATACACATAATAAAGGAATAATTTACAATAAAGGAAGATTCTTAAACTCAGGTGTGGTAGTCAATATAGATACTATTTATTTAGTTGATTCACTTTCTGTTTTGTTAACTTATGTGCTGGAATTAGACTCAGGCGTAGTATATATGAGGAACAATGCTATACAGTTGTTCAAAAAAGATTCTACTTCACTTACTCATAACCAGGGTAGAATAATATTCAGCGATTCACTTCATTCCGGAAAAATCATTTTTAATAGTCCCGAAACAGGTTCGTATGTAATTCCCTGTTTGACTCAAGCCTTGGAAGATATTTTTATTTCATTCCAGATAACCGATAAAGGGCAGGGAAATGGTCAGTTTTCAGTTGGTACTTATCAAACTAAATCAGATACTGTTCCTAATAATCAACCATATCCTGCTGCAATTAGCGGACTAAATTCATTAACCGATGGTACAGATAACTCGCTATATGTTGTTGACAGATACTGGAACATAAATATTTACGGGTATAATCAAAAACCTACTTATAATCTTAGTTTAAAATACACAGATGATAACCTGCAAGGAGATAATACCATTGTTGAAGACAGCCTGATAGCACAAATGTATGATGGAGATAGATGGCGAATATTACAACCATCTTATTTTAATAGTGCTGAAAATAAAATACAGGTTGATTCAGTAAACAGCAGTGGGATATTTGTTTTAGTAGATAAAAATTATTTATTAGATACTATTCCAAAGATTATTGTTCTTGCTGAGATTAATCATGAAGGTGGAAACGGGCGTTTCTTGGGTAGTATTTATCTCAATATCTCAGGCGGAATACCTCCTTATCAGATAGAATGGTCAGATATTGAATATCCGGAAAATTATACGGAATGGAGAGAAGAATTTGACTCACTGCTACTGATAGAAAATAATATTTCTGAAGCAGATATAGAGAGATGGTATGAAAACACTTTTAAAGAAAGTTTGCGCACTGGATTAGAGAAAGGGATTTATTCTGTGATTGTCAGAGATACTCAGTTTAGACAAAAGACATTAGACATTCGTGTAGGCGAACAAATGAATTGGATATATACTACGGATGTATTATTCAACGCAGATTCGACCATCACTAAAGTTGATTCTATTAATCAGGGAGGACTGATTGCAGGCAATCTTTTATTAGACTCATTATCGTCAGGTCATATTGAATTTAGTGTGAATAACTATTATTCAGACCAAATAATTGGTTATAGATCGCAGGGCAGTATCAATGAAGATAATTTTTACACCCAAATGCCTATCGAATCAGGTACCGAAAATTTCTATTTTTTTAGATTAAAAAATAATTTGTATTCAATATGGGAATTTGAGAATACCGGGTCGCCTTTAGGATTTTATAATTCGGATGATGTATTTAAAATTGAGAAAGACAATAATTACATAAAGTACTACAGGAATAATGTGCTTTTAAGAAGTACCGAAATAGTGCCTGATAATAACGCTTTAATTACAATATCCAAGTTGATAAATAACGCTAGTGTTAAAAATATTAAAGGAGTAAAATATGGCAACTAGTATGTGTAAAAGACATTTTTACTGTTCATTAATACTGTTTACAATAACATGTGTTGCCTTTCAAGGTTGTGCTGTAATTGCGGAGCTTACACATGCCGATTGTAAGTTAATTGATAGGGGTAGTATTTCAAATGTTCAGGGAGTGTTGTTTGGCACACCACAAGCCCCAAGTGTTAATACAACATATTCCTGGAGTAATGGAAATACTACTCATGAACTAGCTGGTGTTGCTCCCGGGAATTATTCAGTAACTGTTACAGAGCCTATTCCTCTATTAACATTAATTTATAATTCCACGTTTAATTTGATGCATAAGGTGCAATGGAGCAATAATTTAGGTGTAGCAATTATAGATGAGGAAATTTACAAGTATTGTGCTTCATTTTTAGGTACATGTCTTAGTGTAGCTAATTCTTATGCTTCCAGTTCCAATCTACTCAAAAGTACAGATACTGAAGGAAGTATTGAGTTTAAAATTAAGCCCAATGCTTCAGGTAATTACAGGTTAATAATTGGTTTGTTTGATGATAATTCTTCAGATTATGGAAGTAACAACATGTATTTAAGGTTTCTTTCGACAAATGGTGGTCAAAGAAGAATAATGGAAATCTACAAAAATAATTCAGAAGAAAATTTTATCAATAGCAACTCATCTCGTATATACAATCCCAACAGTTATTTTACTATAAAAAAATCCTCTGGATATTTACATGTATATGAAAATGGTTCTGGGACTCCCATAGCGTCTGTTTCATTGCCAAGTAATGATTTATATGTAAAAGCATATTTCGGAGACTATTCAACGAGCTTATTAACTTCTATTGAAGCCGGCTTTCAATATGTCAGAACATCCTTTAGCTGTCCGCCACCGGCACTATCGTCTATAAGTAACGAATATCATCTTGCACTAGAAAAGAGTATAAATGATTCTTATCATTCTATCTCTGGCAATAATCTGCATTTTAAATTCACAGAGGAGTACAAGCCGAGTTCCGGCAATCTAAAATATTTATTATATCCCTATAATACCTACGGATCGAGTTTGGATGTTAGCGGTCACACTAAAACCTATGGCGATAATAGAGTCCAGCTTGATGTCTCGTCTGTTGCCAGTGGAATTCACGTGCTTGAAGTAAGAAATGAGAAGAACGAAAAATGGTTTTTAAAATTCATGAAAAACTAAGTTATGCAGTTTAATATCACCATATTATTTATTTGGATTTCATCATTGATTTTACTTGGATGCAATAATGAAAAGTTAAAACCAAAAGAATATCTTAAATGGTTTCAGACAAATGCAAATGCTGTTGTCGCCTCATTTGAAGACAATAACATAGTCTATGAACTAATTTATTTTCCTGCTGAATATATACTGTTGTTACAGCAACCTAATCCTTCAAAAATTGATAGTGAAAAGTTCAATGCTGATTTAGATGAAATAAGCAAAATAGATTATTACTGTTTAAGGATGTATAGCAAGAAAAAACATTTCGATTTATTAAAACAGGATAATCCCCAAAAAGAAACGGTTGATTTAAGGAGTGAAATTTTGTCATTTAAAATTAATTCCGCTGTGAGGTTATTTAATTGCGATGATACATTGAACTGCATTATGCATCATTATGAAAATTCTGCCGGCATAAAACCTTATCATTCTGTGTTGTTTGCTTTTGAAAATGTATCCTGTCAAAGCGATAGTGTAGCTGCAACCTTTATTTACAAGGATATACTTTTTAGTAGTAACGACATAAAGTATATCAATGTGCCTAAGGAGATAATTAACCAAATGCCTAAACTCTCAATATAATAATATATGTTAGTTTTCTTCAGAAATATAATTGTTTGTAGAGTATTATCATTATCAATATTTATTTCTTTGGTTGCTGAATTAATATTTCCTGCAACACTTTATGCTTTAACGGGTGGCCCATCTCAACCGGAAGTTCAAGGCTTTGCACCTGCCGGTGCAACAGACATGGTTGACTTATTTACAGGAGACTTTAAGTATAATATCCCTTTATTAGATGTCGATGGTTATCCAGTTAACTTATCTTATAATTCAGGTATAAGTATGGATCAGGAAGCCAGTTGGGTGGGTTTAGGTTGGAGTCTCAACCCGGGTGCTATTACCAGAAATATGAGAGGTATTCCTGATGAGTTTAATGGTGAAGATATCGTCACGAATGAGCAGATGATGAAAACCAATCAAACTTTTGGGGTTAATGCAGGGTTGGGAATAGAGTTGTTGGGTATTAAAACTCCTAAAAAAGGAGGGTTACGTGTTGGATTAGGGATAAGCTATAATAATTATACAGGGTATGATTTATCTACTTCGTTAAATCTTTCTGTTTCTGCCGCTAAAGGATCTAAAGGAAAATTAACTGGAGGTTTAGGAGTAACATCATCTTCGGCAAATGGATTAACCATCAGTCCTAATGTTGGTTTTGAAGCTCGAGTTACTAAAGAAAATAAGAATGAAGTTTCTGCTGTTGGTGGTGTTGGTGTTGGAACTTCTATAAATTCCAGAGCTGGTATGAATGGGCTTCAAGTTTCAAAAAGTATTTCAATTTCTGCCACTGTAGATAGAGTAAACAAAAAAGGTGAAAAAAAATCAAATTCATTTTCAACGGGATCAATTGATAACTCTTCAAGCATAAATTTTGGTATTCAAACTTATATTCCACAAGTTACAATGCCCACATTTAGCCAATCCTTTACCGTTAGTATCAAGGGAGGAATTGAAGGGTGGGGAGCAATTTCATCAGGTGATATTGGTGCAAC
>CAYSGX010000070.1:0-10858 GCA_964430605.1 uncultured Chitinophagaceae bacterium | reverse complement strand
AGCATATTATTAACAAAAAATCATTTTGACAATGGAAGAGTTTAAAAGAGGTCTAATAGCAACATTAATTGTATTTGCAATTTTTTACGGCTTAGGCTATCTAACTGGCGAATACGGTATTTCTGATAGCGTTAATAGCAGTAGTAATTCGTCCTCGTCAAGTAGTAATTCCAATTCAAGTAGTTCAAAAAGTTGTTTATGGTGTGGGAACTCATTTAGTGGTAGTGGTTGGGGTACAGCATTAGGAGAACAATACCAATCTTCTGACGGCACTGGTCGTTACTGCTCTAGAAAATGTGCGTATGAATCTCAACCGAAAAAGTGGAAACGTTAAATAGATAAACTTCAATAATTTGGGTTGTTTACAAATGAAATTATACTTGTATAATGCAAAATATGTTCCTGACACATTTAAATGAGCAAAATTGCTACAATGTGGTCTATAATGACTACTACTTAAAATTTATGAAAGCTATTGGTTCTGTAGGATGGAAATATTGTGAATGGCCATACGACAACATAAATAACAATGTACAAAGAATTGAAAGAGTTTTTTGTTATGAATTATATTATAAATACAGAGTTATTTTAGATACAAATAACCCACTGGAACTAATTTTTAATGGGGAAATATCAAAGCAACCAATAGATAAAGAACTTAGAATGGAAAATCCAATTTTTAGTAACATAAATTTTGATTTTAATAGAATATCACCAGATTTTGTTTTGCATGATAAACAAAATAATCATATCCATCAAGTATTTGCAACAGAGATAAAAGTCTATAACAACAATGATTATAATAATATATTGCGTGACATTAAGAAATGTTGTTATTATGTAAAGCAAATACCAACTATGTTAGAATTTGATTGCGCATTTCTCATTTCAATAGGTGAAGGCGATTTAATTTTAAACACAGTAAGACAAATATTTACTGAGTTTAATAACAATGATGCCGTTGAAACAAACGATTTGTTCAAAAAAATAATATTCGTTCAGAAGAAGGAAAAAGAATTAAAATATTCTTTTTTGAATAAAATATTAAATCCACTAGCATTGCACAACTTCTAGCTTTGGTCAGTATTTAAACAATAGACATAAAATTGCTAATAACTTGAATGGTTCGCAAACCTTTTTAAGTCTATTGAATTTTTTTTTATCGATGTTTTAGCTAGAGTAGCGAGAAAAAATAACCTAACTCTCTGTATTTTCTTGATTTATGGTATTAAAGCTTAATAGACCATTTATGTCATCAGTACTATCATTTATTTTTTTGAAAGCACTATCATTTCCAAGTTTAAACAAATATGATGTATTGCTTAATTTCACGAAGTGAACTGTTTTATCATTAACATTTATTCTTCTAGACAATGGCTTTTTGTCTTTTAGTTTTTTAATTTCTCTTGATTTGAGGGCTGAAATTTTTAAGTTTTTAATTGTTTCACTAAGTGTCATGATGTTTGCTTTTTGTAAAATTTAAAAAAAAATATTTTAACAATCAACTTCTTTTGCAATTTTTTGTGGTGATGTTCTTTATGTATTTATTTAGCCAGTCAAGCAAAACTCTTTAATAACAACAATTCCCTAACTTTGCACACCCTAAAAAAATTATATGCAACAAGTACTAAGCGAACAGGAAATTGAAAGAAGAGCATCGCTGGAAGGATTAAAAAAATTGGGCATTGACGCTTATCCCGCTGAAATGTTTGAAGTAAATGTTACCGCTAAAGATATAAAGGCAAATTATGATGCCAATAAATTAGATTATAAAAATGTAAGTATTGCCGGCAGGTTAATGTCGCGCAGAATAATGGGCAAAGCTTCGTTTGCCGAGTTGCAAGATTCAACCGGAAGAATTCAACTTTATTTGAATCGTGATGAAATATGCCCTACCGAAGACAAAGCTTTGTATAACGATGTGTTTAAAAAACTGTTAGATATTGGCGATTTTATTGGCATTACAGGCCATGTTTTTACAACACAAGTAGGCGAAATTTCTATTCATGTTACGGGCTTAAAAGTATTGGCAAAATCGTTGCGCCCATTGCCTATTGTAAAGAAAGATGCTGAAGGCAATATTCATGATGCTTTTACCGACCCTGAGTTGCGCTACCGCCAGCGTTATGTTGATTTAGTAGTGAACGAAGGCGTGAAAGAAGTTTTTTTGAAACGCACCAAGCTGGTAAATGCCATGCGTAATTTCTTCAATGAGCAAGGTTATGTTGAGGTAGATACCCCTGTGTTGCAATCTATTCCGGGAGGTGCTGCGGCTCGCCCGTTTATCACACACCACAATGCTTTAGATGTAGAAATGTATTTGCGTATTGCCAATGAATTGTATTTGAAAAGATTAATCGTGGGCGGTTTCGATGGCGTGTATGAGTTTTCGCGCAACTTCAGAAACGAGGGTATGGATAGAACCCACAACCCTGAGTTTACCGTAATGGAAATTTATGTTGCCTACAAAGATTACAATTGGATGATGGATTTCACCGAGCAAATGTTGGCTCGTTTGGCAAAAGAAGTTACAGGCAATACCATTGTAAATTATGCCGATAAAGAAATCAATTTCAACCCGCCATTTGAGCGCATTACTATGTATGATGCTATTGAAAAATATACAGGTGTAAATATTTCGGGTATGGATGAAAACGATTTGCGCAAAGTGTGTAAAGACCTGCATATTGAAGTAGAGCCTTCTATGGGCAAAGGCAAGTTGATTGATGAAATTTTTGGAGCGAAGTGTGAGAAGAATTTTATTAACCCAACCTTCATTATAGATTATCCTGTAGAAATGTCTCCGCTATGTAAAAAGCATCGTAGCAAAGAAGGCTTGGTAGAGCGTTTTGAATTAATGATAAACGGTAAAGAAGTAGCTAATGCTTACAGCGAACTAAACGACCCTATTGACCAACGCGCCCGTTTTGAAGAGCAGGTAGAATTAATGAAACGTGGCGATGACGAAGCTATGTACATTGATTATGATTTCTTGCGTGCTTTAGAATACGGTATGCCACCAACTTCAGGTATGGGCATTGGTATCGATCGTTTAGCCATGATATTCACTAACCAACATACTATTCAGGAAGTTATTTTCTTTCCGCAGATGAGACCTGAGAAGATGTAGTGTTGTCTTTTTTATTTAATTCTTCTTCTGGGGGGAAATCCCTCGCCTTTAGTTTAATTTCTTAGTGTTTCTTTGAGGTTCCTTTGTGCAACTTAGTGTTATAGCTGTTACACAAAGCCTACACAAAGTTTCACAAAGAGTTGTCCTGTCAGTTTCTTTAGTCGGCTTATAGCCGAAGGTAGTTTAATTTGTAGCATTATGATGCCTCTTCCGGTCGCTTTCATGGCTTTATTTTACCTGTAAGCGTTTCGATGGTATCTAAAAGCCTTTTATTTTCTTCTTGCAGGTGTTTTATCTGTTCTTCTAATGTTTTTATGGTTGTATTTGCTATTTCTTTGTTGTCTTCCTGCAAGTGTTGGATATAGTTATAAAACCGTTCTATATGACTGTTATTGAAACTAAAGGATTGAGCTTCTTCACTAAGCAAATTCTCAACAGGAACATCAAGAACTTTAGCTAATTCTATCAGCCTGTCAGCAGATACTGATGTGTGCCCGTTTTCTATTTTGGAATAACTGTTTTGCGCAATGCCCAACTGCGCTGCAACATATTCCTGCGAATAGTTTTTGGCTTCCCGGTACCGCTTTATTTTTTCCGACAGCGTTTTCATAGCCCGAAAATAAGAAAATATCCCTGCAAGTGATAAATTACTATTCATTCGGATAAACTATCCTTTAAAGCTATTGCCGATGTTGCGGGATAAAGAAAATTTTGCAGGGTAGATTTTTAATGCTGAAAACAGTAATAAAATAAATGGCGATAGCAATTATTGTTATCAACGCGCAGGTAAAATAAATTCTTCAAAAAACGAATTATGAAAAAGATGCTTCAACAATATTTGTTTCTGATATGCTTTTTGTTTTCATACACTGTCAGCGCACAACAAATTAAGCCGCAGGTTATTTGCTCGTCAGGTTCGCCCGCCAACCAATCGAATACCAAGCTAAGCTATACCGTAGGCGAAATCACCGTGAAAAACATCAGCAACGGCAATCACAGCATCGGGCAGGGTTTCAGCCATGCGGCTATTGCTGATACCGATATTACTACCATAACAGAACCCGATTATTCACTGTTAAAAATAAACCTGTATCCCAACCCGACAAGTGGACTGTTGTTTGCAGCAATATCCGACAGCAAACTGCCTTTTATTATGCTGAACATTTATGATGTAAGCGGCAGATTGATAAGCAGCGATAAATATGCGGTTACTGCCAATAATCAAATCGGGCTCAATACGGAACATTGGCAAAGCGGCACTTATTTTTTGAAAATAAATGATTTGCAAAACAATCCGTTGGGCGAATACAAAATAGTTAAACAATAAAAATTCAGACTTTATGAAAAATGTAATCAAAGTTTTGTTGCTTGTTTTATCATCAAATGTTTTTGCACAAGTTGCGCCACCGCAGGCGTTTAGTTACAGCGGTGTTGCAAGAGACGCGCAAAATCTTCCCATTGCCAATCAAACCATAGGCATACAGTTCGGTATTTTGAAAACATCGCCAACAGGAACTGTTGTTTATCAGGAAAACCATTTTACCAATACCGACCCATCAGGATTATTTACGCTTGATGTCGGCACAGGTGCGGTACAACAAGGCGTTTTTGCGGATATTGAATGGGGTTCGGATAATTTTTATTTAAGAGTGGGTTTAGACGCATCGGGCAATACCAACTTTCAGGTGGTAGGAACAACACAATTACTGAGTGTGCCTTATGCTTTGTATGCAAAAAACTCGGGAAGCAATCTGCATGACAACGATACCAGTGCAACTAATGAAATTCAGACCCTTAGTTTGAATGGGAATACGCTTTCTCTTTCAAATGGTGGTGGTAGTGTTACGTTGCCAAGCAGTAGCGGTACAAATCCTGTTGCAATTCAAGAAGTTGCTGTGGCATATTCAAGTGGAGCGAATCAAAATATAACTTTTGAGTGTATGACCTATGATCCTATTAACCAAGATATATATTTAGCAGCCCGTCAGGGTGCTATCATTAAATTATCAAAAGATATTCTTTCAGGGGTTTACTACAGTAGTTCCTTTACAAATCCTGGAATAGGGCAGGTAATAACGAGAGGTATGTCTATTTTAAATAATGAACTGTATGTGTTCTATACACAAGCAGGTCAAACAGGAGTATATCTAAGTAAAATCAATTTAAATAATAGTCAAATAACACACCTAACATTTACTGGTTCTACTCCTCCCAGCACAGGCCCAATATTTAATGACGGCACATATATTTACTTTTACAATAATAGGATTGTAAACTGGCAAAAATATGCTGTCAATCCTACAAATTTGGTTGATAATGGTGTATCTGTATTCAACTTGCCTTCACAAGCAAAATTTACGATATATGATGGTAGCATTATCAGTTTTGTAAACGGAAATAGAATTATTAAAAACAATCTTAATGGTGCTCTTATCTCTAATAGTTTAATACCAACTATTAATAATTATGCTTTAGACGGCAATACTACAACTCTTGGCTTTGTCAGATTATCTACGGATTTACTTTATTTATTGAGCATTTCAGAATCTATCGGCAAAACTTCAACAGGAATACCTAATCAGTTTTTGTATAAGGTCTATTTGCATCCAATCACTAACCCATAACTTGGCAAAGACTATTACCTGTTATTATCACCAACCCGATTGATAAACCTTAACAGTAGAAAGACTTGCCAATCCCGATAAACAAATCGGGATTGGTAAGTCTCATTACTTTCGACTGACAGGTATTCGTTATATTTGCGTAAATAGTTTTTATGAAAACATTAGCCATTACCGTTGTTAACAAAAAACAGGAACGGCTTTTCACCACGCTTGCCGAACAGTTAGATATTGAAGTTACGGAAGCCGATTTTAAGCCGCTCACACACAAAGAAGCGGCTTTAGGCATAGGCAAGAAACCATCGGAAAAACAACTGAAAGAATATCTTAACAGGAATACCGCAGGTAACCCCAAAAGTGTTTCGCGCCTGAAAGCTGATTTAAAAAAACGTTTGGCAAAATAAACCTGGGCCATGAAAGTTCAGTTTATGCCGCAAGCCGAAGCAGCTTTATTTGAAATTGGAACATGGGTAGAAATGAAAAATACTGAAGGCAGTGGCGCGCGTTTTGTAAATCGTTTTATTGATAAGATAGTTGCTTATGCCTTGCCCAATGCAAAATATCCTGACTGTAAAGAAACCACCCTGCAATTAATGGGATTGCAATGCATCGCTATTGACAATTGGATTGTAGCGTTTTCTATTCGTGCCAATATATTTATGGTTCATTATATTCTGCATGGCTCTAATATAAGATAATAAGCCCAAAATTCTGCTATTCGACATTTGTGATGTCGAATTTTGTATCGTAGGTTCTGCGAACCGAAAAGAAAAATAGTCGGATTAAAAATCTTTTGATAAGAGTACGGAATTGCAAATTCCACACAAGCAGGCGTAACTTCGGACACAAACAAAAAACGCATAAAGACATGCCATTCCCGATTTGTTTATCAGGATTGGCATGTCTCATTTTGGAAAAATATTAAGGCTGTTTTCGATTTAAAACGGATAAACGCTTTGCGTTACATCGGTGTAAGCTACCAGCATCGGCATATACATCGAAGGGTCAATTTCTTTGCCCGCCCCGCCATACATGGCTGCCGATTTAGGGTCGCCTTTTTGCACTTTGGCATATTCCACCGCAGCTTTCAAATCTTTTTCAAATTCTTCTACAATACCTGCATTTGTAACCTGCGGACCCGTGATGCAAAAGTGAAAACCATTGGGATGCTGTTGCCCGTTCATGCGCCAGCCTTTGGTTTTAAGGTAATCGTTTACATGGTAAATATTGAATTGGTCGGAGCCAACAGCAGTGATAAACAAAGAATCGCCAATTAGTTTCAATTCAGGAATGCTGCGCACTACATCTTTCATCCTTTTGTTCACTTCAAAAATTTGTTTGGCGCGTTTCATGTAACCTTCCTTGCCATAATGCACCATTGCCGCCCATGTTGCTGCAAATAATCCACCCGATTTGCTGCCGTTGAAGCCCGTAGAAATATACACGCCACCGGGCCAATCCACATAGCCGCTGTATTGGTACTGCCTTAGTTTTTCATTGCTGAATAATACAGTGGAAGTCCCTTTCAATGAATAGCCATATTTATGTGTATCGGCAGAAATAGCCGTAACCCCCGGCAGGCGGAAATCAAAAACCGGGCAGGCAATACCCAAAGGTTCTGCCCACGAAAGAATAAAACCACCCAGACAACCATCCACATGAAAGCCTACTTTGTGCTTCACTGCAATGTCTGAAAGCTTTTCTATCGGGTCAATAATACCATGCCCGTAGTTGCCCGCAGAACCCATAATCATTACCGTGTTGGGGGTGATTTTACTTTCAATATCTACTACATCGGCTTGAAAGTTGTTATCTAATTTAGCGGTATGCACTTTGATGTTTAAGTAATGTGCCGCCTTAAAAAACGCAGGGTGTGCGCTTGCGGGCAACACAATTTCGGGTTGCGTAATGCCTTTGTCCACACCCCATTCGCGGTGAACATACACCGATTGAAAAATACTGTCGGTTCCGCCCGTAGTCAATGAGCCGCAGGCTTTCTCTTTCGGGTTGCGTTTGTTTACGGCATCGCCATTAAACAAGCCGAGTGTCATAGCAATAATTTCGCCTTCGTATTTTGTAAGCGAAGGACACACATCGCGCTGAATAGAATTTACCTGCGAGTAATACGAAAATGCTTCGTTCAAAAAATCGTAATGGTCTTGGTCGCCATGATAAAACGAGCCGGAAATTTTGCCGCCTTTCCAACTGCCGCTTTCGGCTGCGTGCATTTCTTTTATCTGCTTCAAAACATCTTCGCGCGAAGAAGATTTTTCCGGCATCTTGCTGTGAACGGGATATTTATCCCTGTAAGGAAACAACGAATCCACCATTTCGGGATTGTTGCGCATTTCGTTTTTCACCAAGTCAATTTTCTTGTCGTCCGTCATGCTGCGCTGCACGGCTCTGGCAACCGATGGTAAATGTTTTATAATTTGTTTCTCTAAAAACTTTGCGATGCCCATAACTAAACTTGATTCTATTATTTACTGCAATAAATATAACAAGCTTTATTCAGTATGCTAAAAAGACAGTTTGAGCAGCTTTTTGTTGCGTTGCGGTATAACCTTAATAAAGTGCCAAAATACAAAGCAAAAAAACGCGACATCAATGCCACGCCTTTTTATTTCTTTTCAAAAAACCAATTAAAACCGTTTCCGCATTGTTCTATTCACGAACTTTGCAAAAAATAATTTTATAGTGAATACTTCTTCTTCAAGAGCCGTAAGCATTTGGTTATTCATCGGGGTGTTTATGGTGTTTATTCAAATCATCATCGGGGGCATCACCCGCCTCACAGGCTCGGGTTTATCTATCACCAAATGGGAAATTGTAACAGGCACACTGCCCCCTTTGAACGAAGCCTCATGGCAACACGAATTTGAGTTATACAAAGCCACCCCGCAATATCAAAAAATAAATAAAGGCATGAGCACAGATGAATTTAAGTTCATCTATTTCTGGGAGTATTTTCATCGGCTGTGGGCAAGGTTAATGGGCTTTGTGTTTGCCATTCCGTTTGTATTTTTTTGGCTGAAAAATTATTTTTCCAACCAGTTGAAAAAACGGCTCATCGTTATCTTTCTGCTGGCATGCCTGGTTGCTTCTTTCGGCTGGATAATGGTAGCCAGCGGTTTGGTTGACCGACCTTGGGTAAATGCTTATAAGCTCACCCTGCATTTAAGCGTTGCTTTGCTGTTGTATGGTTATTTGTTAAACACTTTTTTATTAGCCGCTTATCCAAATAAAGCTGTGGTAATTCCCCAAGCTGCTTCTAAGCTGGGGCAATTTATTTTGGCGCTGTTAGCATTTCAACTGTTGTTGGGCGGGTTAATGAGCGGCATGAAAGCCGGGTTGTTTTACCCCACCTGGCCCAAAATGGGAGATGCGTGGGTGCCGCAGGTAATCATGAATTTTTATGAATGGAAACTGGAAGATTTCACATTGTACGACAGCAAGCCTTTTGCTGTGGCGCAGGTACAATTTTTCCATCGCCTGTTTGCTTATTTACTTACGGTGTTGATTGCCATTTATTATTTCAGGATAAAAAACATTTCTGTTCCGGCTATAAAACACCTGTTGCCTTTAGCAGTATTGGGACAGGTAATTATTGGCATTATCACAGTGGTTAATTGTAAAGCGACAGTGCCTGTATTTTGGGGCGTGTTGCATCAAGGCATGGCAATAATATTGTTGTCGGTGTTGCTGTCAACAATGTATTTTACCAAAAAGTAGTTTTGTCATAATTATACCGAAACAACTCAAGTTTTGGAAAAAATCAAAGTTTAAAATGTTCGGTATATCTGTTCTCTAAACAGATTTGATGCCAATACCTGTTTGAGAACAGTATATATGATGAGCATTTGTTAATAATTGAACCATATTTTTTAAGACTTTTTCTTAATACATTTGCCTAAATTTCAATCACACATGAAAAATCTTTTTTTATCGCTGGCAGCCATAATAGCTATTATATTCACTGCTACTGCACAAGACAACGTAGGTATTGGTATTCTGAATCCTGATCCTTCAGCAATATTAGACATAACCTCAAGCGACAAAGGCTTGTTGGTGCCGCGCATGGATTCGCTGCAAAGAAATGCTATCGCCACACCTGCCAATGGCTTGGTGGTTTACGATAATAGTTACGGTTGCTTTTATTATTACAAAGGCAATACCTGGCAATCTTTATGCGAAACCCGTTTCGATTCTATTAGTGTAACCATTGCTACGTTCGACACGGTATTTGCCAACTATGCGCAGTTTGATACTCTGGTAGTAACCATCGCCAGCTTCGATTCTATATTTTCACAGATAGCCAGTTTCGATACGTTGTATTCTCAAATAGCGTTTTTCGACAGCATCTTTTCTACGCTGGCCCGTTTCGATACCATCTTCGCTTCTTTTGCGCAGTTCGACAGCATTTTTGCTACTTATGCAAATCTTGATACCATTTATTCAAACATCATTTACACCGATTCAATTGTAGTGAACGGACAATCATTACAAACCATCATTAATAACTCGGTAAATAATTCAGTAAACGGAAATGCCTGGTTGCAAAGTGGCAATGCTGGCACTAACCCAACCAATAATTTTGTAGGCACTACCGATAATCAGGGGCTTTCTGTAAGAACTAATAACACCGAAAGAATAAGAGTTGAAGCAAGCGGCAATGTGGGCATAGGCACTTCCTCGCCTAATGCGTCTGCGGCTTTAGAAATTTCTTCAACCAGTCAGGGATTATTAGTGCCCCGCTTAACTACTGTGCAAAGAGTGGGCATTATTGCTCCCGCCAATGGCTTGTATGTATATGATACTGATATAAATTGCTTTTTCAGCTATAAAGCAGCAGCCCCGGCAGGTTGGGTATCTATGTGTCCCGAGCCTAAAGGCATTATTGTAATGTGGAGCGGCACTTTATCAGATATTCCGGCAGGATATGCCTTGTGCGATGGCAGCCTTGGCACACCCGATTTGAGAGATCGTTTTATTTTATCGGTAAACACCGCTGAAAATCCTGGTGGCGTTGGCGGAGCAAGCTCTTATACATTAAGTGTAAACCAATTGCCGGCTCACACACATACCGGCTCAACAAGTTCTGATGGCG
>CAYSGX010000069.1:4935-10861 GCA_964430605.1 uncultured Chitinophagaceae bacterium | reverse complement strand
ATATTAATGCAAAGCGCGTGGAACTGATGAAGCAGGGTATTGACCCCAGTAACGAACTGGAAAAAGAAGCCTTTGACGGTTGCGATATTCTGTTCACCGCTAATCCCGATGATTTGAAAGACGCTACGTTCTTTATTGTTGCAGTTCCAACCCCTGTTGACGACCATAAAGTGCCCGATTTAATCCCCGTTACTTCCGCTTCAAAAACCATTGGTAAGGTTTTGAAAAAAGGTGATTATGTGGTGTATGAAAGCACCGTTTACCCGGGTTGCACCGAAGAAGACTGCCTGCCTATTCTGGAAGAATTATCAGGATTGAAACTAAATCAGGATTTCAAATTGGGCTATTCGCCCGAAAGAATTAACCCGGGCGACAAAGTGCATACGCTTCCGAATATTATAAAAGTAGTTTCAGGAAGCGATGACGAATCTTTAGATGTGATTGCTAAGACTTATGAGATTGTAGTAAAGGCAGGAGTATTCCATGCCAAGAGCATTAAAGTTGCCGAAGCTGCCAAAATTATCGAAAACACACAGCGCGATTTGAATATTGCCTTAATGAATGAGCTTTCTAAAATTTTTGATAAAATAGGCATTGAAACCAACGATGTTTTAGAAGCAGCAGGAACAAAATGGAACTTTTTGAAATTTTTCCCCGGCTTGGTGGGCGGGCATTGCATTGGTGTTGACCCCTATTATCTTACTTATAAAGCGATTGGCTTAGGCTACAAGCCCGAAGTGATTTTAAGCGGAAGAAGAATTAACGACAGCATGGGTGAATACGTTGCCCGCAATACCGTTCAGCGCATTATCAAAACAGGCAAAGTGATTATGAAATCGAAAGTGTTGGTGATGGGCGCAACATTTAAAGAAGATGTAAGCGACATTCGCAACAGCAAAGTAGTTGATGTAATTAATGAACTGAAATCGTATTCAGTAACCGTTGATGTGGTTGACCCTCATGCCGAAAATGAAGAGTTTCAGCATGAATATGGTTTTGCTTTGGCTGAAAAAGCAGGAAAGGATTATGATGCCGTGATAGTTGCCGTAAACCACAAAGAATATCTGAGTTTAGACGAAAACTATTTCAAATCGCTGATGAGCGAACAACCTATTTTGGTTGATATTAAAGGCATTTATAGAAATAAGTTTAATGATTTAACCTATTGGGCTTTGTAAAAAATCTGTTACAATGTTATAAAGTTTAAAAAGCATTTTAGTCCTTCTTACTTTATAACCTTATAACTTTATTAACTTAATTGAATTAAAAATGACCTATACGAAAACCATACTTATCACAGGTGGTGCGGGCTTTATCGGCTCGCATGTAGTGCGCCTGTTTGTCAATAAATATCCCGAATATAAAATTGTCAATTTAGACAAGCTCACGTATGCAGGCAATCTTGAAAACCTGAAAGATATTGAAGACAAAGCCAACTACGAATTTGTAAAAGGCGATATTACAGATGCTGCATTTATTTCAGATTTATTTCAGCAGAAAAACTTTGATGCAGTAATTCACCTTGCTGCCGAAAGCCATGTGGACAGGTCTATTTTAAATCCTTTGGAATTTGTTTACACCAACGTGATAGGAACTGTAAATCTGCTGAATGCTGCAAAAAAGCTTTGGCTTTCTCCCGACACTCGCCCCTCGTCCCTTCGTCCCTTATTTTATCACATATCAACTGATGAAGTATATGGCGCATTGGGCGAAACAGGCTTGTTTACCGAAGCAACATCTTACGACCCACACTCACCCTATTCAGCCAGCAAAGCAAGCAGCGACCATTTTGTAAGAGCATACCACGATACTTATAAATTGCCCGTAGTAGTTTCTAACTGTTCTAATAATTACGGCTCACATCATTTTCCTGAAAAACTGATTCCGCTTGCCATAAGCAATATTAAAAACAAAAAACCTGTGCCGATTTATGGTAAAGGTGAAAACGTGCGTGATTGGTTGTGGGTTGAAGACCATGCAAGAGCTATTGACACTATTTTTCATAAAGGAAAAAACGGTGAAACCTATAATATCGGGGGCTTTAATGAATGGAAAAATCTTGATTTGATTCACCTGCTTTGCAAAATCATGGATAAGAAATTAGGAAGGCAAGAAGGCGAATCTGCTCAACTGATTACATTCGTTAAAGACCGTGCAGGACACGATGCCCGTTATGCCATAGATGCTACCAAGCTGAAAAATGAATTGGGTTGGCAGCCGTCCATTCAGTTTGAAGAAGGCTTGGAAAAAACCGTTGACTGGTATCTGGTAAATGAAGCATGGCTGAACAATGTGCTGAGTGGCGATTATCAAAAATATTATGAAGTACAATACGAGCAACGATAAAATTAATTTTAATCAACCAATTAATTAATGAATAAATTTCACACTGAAGATTTAAGCAATAAAACTTTTTTAGTTACTGGTGGTGCGGGCTTTATTGGTTCGCACATTGCCGAATATTTATGTGTGCATGGTGTAAAAAAAGTGCGTGTGTTAGACAATCTGCTTACAGGCAGCCAAAGCAATATTGATTTGCTTTCTCAATATTTCAATTTTGAATTTCTGGAAGGCGATATAAGAGATTTGGATACTTGCAGAAAAGCAATGGACGGTGTTGAATATGTTTCGCATCAGGCGGCTTTGGGATCTGTGCCGCGCTCTATTGTTGAGCCTGAAAATACTACTGCCATTAATGTAAACGGAACGCTGAACATTTTCATTGCCGCAAAAGATGCAGACGTGAAACGTCTGGTATATGCTTCCTCATCTTCCGTATATGGCGATAATTCCGATTTGCCTAAGGTAGAAGAAAAAATAGGAAAACATCTTTCGCCTTATGCCGTATCAAAATATACCAACGAATTGTATGCAGGAGTTTTTTATCTTAACTACGGTTTGGAAACAATCGGCTTTCGCTATTTCAATGTATTTGGCGCACGTCAAAATCCCAATGGACCTTATGCTGCGGTAATTCCTTTGTTTATTGATGGCATTAAAAACAATCAACCAGTTTACATCAATGGCGATGGAAAACAATCGCGCGATTTTACTTTTATTGAAAATGTAGTGCAGATAAATATTAAAGGTTTATTTGCCCCGAAAAATGCCGTAAATCAGGTGTATAATGTTGCAGTGGGTGAGAATTTTTCGGTGAATCATTTATATGATGAAATTGCATCGTTGCTTCATTCGGAACAAAAGGCCATTCACCGTGAAGAAAGGCAAGGTGATATTAAAGACTCGCTTGCTGATATTTCAAAAGCCCAAAAACTGCTTAATTACACACCTGAAATAAAATTTAAAGACGGACTTTTAAAAACGATTGAATATTTTCGTGCATCATGAAAATTATTACAACACCTATTTCAGGACTAATAGTTATAGAGCCAAAAGTCTTTACAGATGCTCGCGGATATTTTTACGAAAGCTATAATCAGAAATCATTTGAGAACGAAGGCATCAAAAATATTTTCGTACAAGACAATCAGTCTAAGTCAAACAAAGGTGTTCTGCGTGGATTGCATTATCAATTAGAACCGTTTGCGCAGGCTAAGTTAGTGCGCGTTATAAGCGGTTCTGTTTTTGACGTTGCAGTGGATATTCGTAAAGGTTCACCCACGTTTGGGCAGTGGTTTGGTGAAATACTCTCTGCTGAAAACAAAAAGCAAATGTTTGTTCCACGTGGGTTTGCACATGGTTTTTTAGTATTGGAAGACAATACCGAATTTTTCTACAAGTGCGATAATTTTTATTCTAAAGAACACGACAGAGGCATAAAATTTGACGACCCCGCTATTGGCATTGACTGGAATTTTCCTTTAGAAAATCTTATACTTTCAGATAAGGATAAAACAGCTCCTTTGCTGAAAGATGCGGAGTATAATTTTGTTTACTAAAATTGATTAATAGCACGCTGATTGGTTATGACTTTTATGATAAATGATGATATTTATCATAACAAACAATAATCATCATAAAAAACAGCGTTCAATAGTTTTTTATTCGGCAATTATATGAAGCAACATATTCTATCAATAGGATTTACTCTTATAGCTTATATAGTCATTGGTCAAAATAATTCTTTGAAAGACCAAATATTAGAATATGACAATTCGACTTCGGAACTGATTTCCAAAGCCAGAAAAATATTAGCTGATAAGTTTATTGAAGGAGATATAAGAGAAATAAAAAAATGGCGAAATTATTTAACAGATTCTCTTGAAACTGTAGAATATTTAGCCTTATATGAACAAGAAAAAGATATATTGGCGTTATGGATTGAAGACTATCGTTTTTTTCTTGATGAACTAAAGAATTACATTCCTGTTTCAGTCAGAACCAGACAAAATAAAATTACTCCTCTTCCTGATAATCTGTATGGCTTGCTGATTTCTAAAACAGCAGAAAATTATGATGCTCTTTTGTATAGAATAAATAATAGTGAATACAAAGACGAAGAAAAAGAAGTATCGATTATGTATCTTATGTTATACCTTATTCGGTTCAGAGAATTAAATATAACACAAGATTCATTGAACACTCTTTCAAACAATTTTTTAAAACAATATCCAAGTTCTGACTATGAAAAGTTTATAAGACAGTTTGTTAGGTATGAGAGTAAACCTACCGCAATTGGTGGTGGAGTCAATTTTGCATTAGGCGGTGCAACACTATTAACAAATAAATTAAGTGAAAACTTTTCCAACTCTTATGCTATTGGTTTTGGGTTAGAGATATTTTATAAAAATTTCGGGCTATTTACTGATGGAACAATAAACTTTAGTAAATCAAAAAAAGACATTATTGTGAATCGAAATTTAGATACTTGGAAAAGCAATTCACAAGCAAGTTATTTTTTAGGCAATGTTTCATTAGGGTATGCCATTATTGATAAAAAAATTAAAATCATTCCTCAAGTTGGTATTGCTTTATTAGAAATTACCCCCACAACAAAAGATGAAGAAAAATATGCTTATTTAGAAGATTTTAAAATCAATAGATTTTCTTATTCTTCAGGAATAATTTTTGAGTACAAACTAAAACACAAAATACTTGACAGATACAATGTAAACAAATACAATCATTTTTCTTTAAGAGCTAAATACACTTTTTACTATCCTCAGTTTACAAAAGACAGTATATATAAAGGGCTTGCACATAACATAACCTTCGGGTTTAATATTTTTGGCAGAGGAGAAAAAAGAAAATTATAAAAATGAAAATTCTCATAACAGGCAGCAATGGGCAATTAGGCAGCGAACTAAAAGTTTTATCAAAAAACTTTAATGCCGAATTTATTTTTACCAACCGCGAAAATCTGGATATTGCCAGCGAAACAGCCGTTAATAATTTTCTTGCCGAAACAAAACCCGATTTTGTAATAAATGGCGCAGCATACACTGCTGTTGACAAAGCCGAAAGCGAACCCGAAACAGCTTATTTAATTAATGCAACTACTGTCGGGAATATTGCCGCTGCCTGCAAAAAACATAATACCAAGCTCATTCACATTTCTACCGATTTTGTTTTTGACGGCACAAAGTCCACGCCTTATAAAGAAGAAGATGCTGTTAATCCGTTGAGCATTTACTGTAAATCAAAATTGCAGGGTGAGCAACTGTGTTTGCAAAATAATATTGAAGCAATCATCATTAGAACTTCTTGGTTGTATTCTTCTTTCGGAAACAATTTTGTTAAAACCATATTGCGACTTTCTTCCGAAAGAAAAGAACTGAAAGTGATTTATGACCAAACAGGCACACCCACTTATGCAGGAGATTTGGCTCAAGTCATTCTGCAAATTATTCAGCATGAAAAAGTGAAAACCACTTCAGGTATTTTTCATTTCAGCAATCATGGCGTATGTAGTTGGTATGATTTTGCCAAAGAAATCTTTGACTATACTAAAACGGATGTATTGCTG
>CAYSGX010000069.1:3753-4925 GCA_964430605.1 uncultured Chitinophagaceae bacterium | reverse complement strand
TCGTTGCCCTTTCAGGAAATGATTGTAAAGTATTTCCCATTGAAACATTTGAATATCCTACGCCTGCCACGCGCCCGCATTACAGCGTATTAAACAAAAGAAAAATTACCGAAACATTCGGTATTGAAATTCCTTACTGGACGGACAGCCTGAAAGCATGTATGGCTTTGTTAAACTGATAATGACTGTGCTTTTTTTATCTTTACCATGATCATAGAACGATTAAATGAAATTCGCAAAAGGACTTCTGATTTTTTGCTTAATACTAATTGGACTTTTGGCTACGGGAATAATTTACTTTTATAATGAAGATAAGTTTTATTCAGAGTTTTGGCTTCAAAGACAAATAGACAAATTTCAACCAATAGAAATAATTCCTTCTTACAAAGAAACATTCGAGACCATTAAATATAAATTTTATCATAACTCGGAAATTGATATTTTAATTGAAATTAGAAATGACGGAAAAATAATTGTAACAAGAAATAGTTGGTTTAATAACTCAAAAGAGAAAAGGCATTATAATTTTAAGTTTGACAAAATTGAATTTGAAAAACTTAAAAACAAATTCAAAAATAACTGGAACGAATCAGAGATGGAATACGCTGGGTATAAACTTGGCGGACTTTATTATGTACTTGAACTGACGGAATTAGAAAATAAAACAAGTATTGCATTTTATAATATAAACCCTGATAAGAAATTTATGGATTTTAAAAATGAAATAATTTCTTTAACAAAGGAGCGTATGAAAATGTAACAAATAAAAGTTTTTTACTTTCCCTCATCGAAAAATAACCAAATGAACATTAACATAACCGATATTATCGCCATTGCGCAACAGGCAGGAAAAGCTATTTTAGACATTTATCATTCGAAAGATTTTTCGGTAGAAAATAAATCTGATAACTCACCGCTCACTAAAGCTGATAAGGCTTCCAACGAAATTATCGTAAATGAACTGAAACGCCTGTATCCTGAGATTCCGATTATTTCAGAAGAAAATAAATTACTGCCTTACGAAGAAAGAAAACACTGGCATAAATGCTGGCTGGTTGACCCACTTGACGGTACAAAGGAATTTATAAAACGCAATGGCGAGTTTACCGTAAACATTGCGCTGATAGAAAATGGCAAACCTGTTTTGGGTGTGGTGTATGTGCCTGTTTCGG
>CAYSGX010000069.1:1917-3743 GCA_964430605.1 uncultured Chitinophagaceae bacterium | reverse complement strand
GCACAGTGTATTATGGCGAAAAAGAAAAAGGTGCGTTTAAATTGGAAAATGGCAGCGTGGCTAAAAGGTTAAATGGTAATGATGATAAAGCGGAAGTGCCATATTCTGAAAAACAGAAAATAAAAGTAGTAGCAAGCCGCTCGCATCTTTCAGAAGAAACAAAGCAGTTTGTGGAAGATTTGGAAAAGCAGGGCAGGAGCGTGGAATTTGTTTCTATGGGAAGTTCTTTAAAGTTATGTCTGGTTGCCGAAGGTGCGGCTGACGTTTACCCGCGTTTTGCGCCCACAATGGAATGGGATACCGCAGCCGCACAAGCTGTTGTGGAAGCGGCAGGCAAAAAAGTATTGATTCACAATTCTGATTTACCTTTGCGATACAACAAAGAAAACCTTTTGAACCCTTGGTTTTTGGTTTGTTGAAATTTTCTTAAAACTATTGTTTAAAAAATTTTGCGGGGTATTTCTTGAATCCGATACAAAAAATTCAATCATCGCCATTTCTGAAAAATGTTTCTATCCTGATGACAGGAACGGTGATTGCATCTGTAATTCCCGCCATTGTTCAGCCAATATTAACCAGAATTTACACGCCTGCCGATTTCGGCTTATACGGATTATATTTTGCATTTATTGGCGTATTTACTTCGGTTTCGGGCTTGCGTTACGAACTGGCTGTGCCGTTGCCTAAAGAGAAAGAAGATACCGACAGGCTTGCCATGATTACTATTATGTCTGCCGCATGTGTGTCGGTTTTGTTGTTCATCACATCTTATATTTTTCGTTTTCAGATTGCCGAAATTTTGAACAACGAAAGAATGGCGACATGGATATTGATTGTTCCTGTCGGTGTGTTTTTTGGCGGGTTGTATCAGGCGTTTAATTATTGGCTCATTAGGCACAAAGCATTTAAGGCATCAGCCATTAACAGAGTTTCGCAAAAAGTAGTTGACTCGCCTGTAATGGTTGCTTTAGGCTATGTAAAATTTTCCGCAGGGCAGGTGGTTGGCGATTTTTTCGGAAGAGCTATGATGGGTTTAATGGCAATGTATCAGGCTTTCAGAAATGGCTTTACCTTTAAAAGTTTTCAATGGAAACGTGTGAAAAAATTGGCAAGTCAATACAGAGATTTTCCGTTGTTCAGCACGCTGCCCACCTTAGCCGATTCTATCGGTTTATATATTCCTGTGATGCTGATTAGCAGCCTGTTCAGTGATAGTGAAGCAGGCTTTTATACCAATACGAGAAACTTGTTGTCAATACCATTAATTTTTATTTCGCGCAATTTATCGCAAGTGCTTTTAGAGCGTTTTGTGAACAGAAAAAATAACCGACTGCCTGTTTTTTCCGAAGTAAGAAAAATATTTTGGTATTTAATTTTATCTACTATCCCTTTTATTGTTATTCTGATGCTTTTTGCCCCGCAACTGTTTTCTTTTGTATTTGGAAAAGACTGGATTGAATCGGGAATTTATACGCAGATATTGGTTATTTCTTATGCACTGCGTTTTGTAAACGGCTCTTTAACGGTAGTATTTTCAGCTTTGGAAAGAATAAGGCTGGCAAGCTATTGGCAGGTATATTTTTTCATTGCCATTATCAGCCTGTCGCTGCTGAAAAATTTCAATCTTACTGCCCATCAGTTTATCGGGGCGTTGATGTTGGTTGAAGCCGTGAGCTATTCCATTTATTTAATGCTGGTTTTCAAGGTGGCGAAAGATTATGACAGGTCGCTTGAAGACAAGTAATATTATTTCAGCATTGCAGCCAATCGTGTATTCAATTCAGCCCAACCATTCAAATACCAGGAAGTTTCTTCTTTAATAGGAG
>CAYSGX010000069.1:0-1907 GCA_964430605.1 uncultured Chitinophagaceae bacterium | reverse complement strand
GGAGCTTCTCCGGTTCTTAGTTGATAGATAGCAAGAATATTATCGGGAATAGGAAAACGAACTGATAATTCTTTGTATAATTCTTTGGTTCTTTCAGTGCCTAAAAAAGTCCACCAACCAATAAGCATAGTGCCCGAAAGCTCATAAGCGCCAAAACCTGTATGGGGTTTATCTTTATTATAGTTCCAACGATACAAGCCATTTCTGCCGTCCATATAATTATAGTTGAGGTAGGTATCGGCAATATCAGAAGGCTCTAAAATAGCATGGTCGAAAAATTGTTTTTCAAGTCCAGTCAATAAAGTGTCATAAAATTCTTTTTCATTTTCATCGGAAGCTTTAGCCAAACTTTTCAGCCATAATGCGGTTCTGTGCGAATGCGATACATCTTCGGCAATATTTTCTAAAGGTTTTATCTGAGGCTTGTTTTTAGTGGCGTTTCCTGCAAATTTAAAGTCATCGTGATTGGTCCAAAAACCGGGTTGCAGCAACCACCCACCTGTTTCGTTCCACTCTACTCTTCTGTTAAAAACGATATAGGCAAACTCTAAAATGTCATCAACAGTTTGGTTTTTGGGCAATGTATCGGCATTGGCAAGCTGCATATAGGTTTTCAAATTTGCCGCAATAGCGAACGTATATTTTTCAGCATCTATAATGGCTCTGTGATATGTTTTCTCCGGAATCTGTACGGTATATAATTTCCAAAGCACCCGGCTTCTGAGATTATTAAAACTGTTTAAAGTAATGCCCGGAAAAGCCCAAACCGGCATGGGGTCGTTGTTCCAGATATTATCAATATCGTCATACACAATTTCAAAAAGCCCTTCGGGAATTAAAGTATCCTGGCCGCTTTCTATTGCCAGTATCATAAACCAACTGGCCAAATAATAATATTGCAAACGATACAATCGTGTAGGCTCTACATCGAAATATCCGTCAACCACAAACCGTTCAAAGTGGCCGGCAAATTGTTTTTGCCATTCATAATTATTAAACTGAAAAGCGGCATGTAACGGTAACATGTAAAAATGACCCGCATTATATGCGTTGCCTTTTGCCCAAAGAGGTGTTTGTAAGCCGTTTGTTACCACTTTATCCCAAAGTGTTATGATATTAGAATCTATTGGCGATTTCTGAATGCTGTCTGTCTTCAATATGGTTAATGTTATTTCATTATTTACTGAATCAGTTGTAAAACCTTGCGCTTTCAGCATTTTAAAGGCTGAAAAAAAATATACTATTCCGAAGAGAAAATATTTTTTCATGGATTAAACTAAAGACTGAAAGCAATCATCAAATTGCAGACCAAATTTTACGCTCGCTTTCTTTTTCATGAGCAGGCAACACAAAAAGCAATATAGAAGCAAACATGAAGAAGATTCTGATGTCAACTAACGAAAAAGATTTCAGCATATTCAGAAAAATAAATAATACACTAAAAGTTATCATCCACAAAAAACCTTTTCTTATTGCGGCTTGTGCTAAATAGAATAGGAAGCCCGAAAAAATCAACACACCAATAATGCCCGTTTCAATCCATATTTCTAAAAATACATTATGCGGATAATTGCTCCTGTCATCGGTGCCGCAACACAAATAACCATAGCTGCCAAAGCCTGCACCACGAAAAGCAATTGCAGGATTTTCTTTCAGTGTGTTCAACACAAACATGGTATGCCATACACGCGCAAAAATAGAACTGTTGGCTTCTTTTTTTATTTCTGAAAGCCGCTCTTGCCCCGCTTCGCTGCCACTCAACATATCTTCATCCATAAAATTGGCAATGCTGTAGGCATTATCTTTCGAGCCTACCGAACCCACCAGCAAATTCATTTTATACAATGAGCGGTTTAGTGTAGCCATTTTATCTAGCTTGATGCGCTCAAAGGCACTGGCTTTTTCAT
>CAYSGX010000068.1:0-10864 GCA_964430605.1 uncultured Chitinophagaceae bacterium | reverse complement strand
CCGAAAGATTTACAAATGTGGCGCAGGCCCGTGCAATGGCCACTCGTGGCGCGGTGGTAGTGGCGCAGCGCAACTTGCTTGAAATTGTAAAAGGCGTAAATGTAGTGGGCGAAACCACCGTGCAAGACATGGCTACCACCAGCGATTACATTTATACAAGAGTTGAAGGCTTGGTAAAAGGTGCCGAGCAGGTGGGGCAAGCCAGGGAAATGAATGGCATGATGGAAGTAACTTTAAGAATGCCTATTTATGGTAAAGTGAGTGTAGCAAGCGCTATAGAAAGTAACGATATTGCTATGGCTCAAAAGAAAATGGGATTAGTGCCCATGTCGGCAATGAATGCAGCGGAAAATTTTGCGGCAGGCGATGAAATTGTAGATGGCAGCAAGCCGGTGGTTTTCACTTTTAAAGGCAAGCAAATAGACCCTTCTATGTTTCCGGTAATTGTAGATGACAAAGGCAATGTGAAATTAGATTTCTCAACTTTGTATGACACCAAAACCGGAAAGTTTCCGCAGTATGTACAACTGGGCAAAGAGGTAATGCAGGATTTAGGGCTGAAAAAAGGCGTTGATATTATTGAGCTGGTACAAAACGCGCAAGGCCAGTTCACCATTCCGCAAGCAAGCAAGAAAAAAGCCGTGTGGCAAAAAATTGGTAACGTAGCACAAAAAATAGGCAAGGTATTATTCTCATTTATTTAATTTATTCTGAAAACTATTAGTGTATTAAAAAGTATATCGCATATGTTCTTCTTTCGTTTTTTTCATTAAATATTATTGCGCAAGATATCAGCGAAGTTGAATCTAAAGGTGTGGGCATAAATAAAAACGATGCCTTGCAAGATGCTTTGAGAAACGCTGTGGGACAGGCCGTTGGTGTTGCTTTACGTTCTGAAACAAGAGTAGAAAACTACATGATAATTTCTGATGCCATTGCAACCAACACGAGCGGCTACATCAACAGCTATAATATTCTCAGCGAAATTCCTTTTCCCGACAGGTTTGAAGTAAAAGTGAAAGCCAAAGTTTCTACTTCGCCTATGAAAGCCGATTTCCAGTTGCTTTCTAAATCTATTGGCGGGGTGCGCTTTCTGGTTATGCCCGACCCAAAACATGCTAAAGATAAAAACGCAGCCGATTATGATTATGCGGTTCAAAAAATCAATAGTCATTTAGCTGAAAAGAAATACCGCTATGTAGAAAAAGCGCGCTTCGAATCGTTGAAGAAAGAAGCAACCAATCTTTTTCAGGAAAGTAATTCGGAAGTAAATTATGCGCAACAACTGGCAGTATTGGCCGATGCGCAATTCTTAATTGTACTAAGCGAAATAAATACCACCACAATAATGGGCGGTTGGGATATTCCGCGCGGCACAAAAGTAAGTTTGGTGGCAAAAGCCTATGATAATTGCACAGGCGAAGGTTTAGGTACTATTATATTAGAAAGCAATTCAAAACCCGATAGCGATTTGAGCAACGGTTTCCGTAGCGCTATTGATGAAGCAGTGAAAAACGGTTTCGATAATTTGTTACTCACCTTCACTTCATACATTGGCAGTTGGGTAAATAATGGTACACCTTTCGAGTTGAGATTTTACAACACAGGCACTTACAGAGATTTTCGCGACCTGAGAGAAAAATTGAAAAATGACAGCAACTTTGGAGGAGACTTAGAAATTACCAGCGCTTATAATTACACTAAACTGAACGCAACATTCAAAAATAAATCTGATGAAATGGCCGACAGAGTTTTAGATGCCGCAGATGCCATTCCTGCTATGGCAGCAAAAAGATTAGACGTGAAACTGATTTATGGCAGGCAAATTTCTTTTGCCCCGCAAAACTATATCATACCCGATTTAGTAAAACCCGAAGGCGTTGCCGAAACTACAGCTCCGGCTACCGTTGCTCCGGCACAGAAAACTACCACACCCGCAACTAAAACCACAACGGTTCCAACTAATAAAACTGCCACCACACCCAATACAAAATTGAATACTGCTACAAAACCCAAATAATTTTAAAACATCAAAAAACCATAATTATGAAAACAAGTATCATCACTTTAGCGCTTACCATTACTACAATGATGAGTGCATTTGCACAAAAAAGTTCATTGACTTTCTTCTCGCAAGAAGGTGAAAGATTTTATGTAGTGCTTAACGGTATCAGGCAAAATGATAAACCTTCGGCAAATGTTACCGTTACCGACCTTAACTTTCCAACCTACAAAGCCAAAATTATTTTTGAAAGCCCTGCTTTGGGTTCAATAGATAAGTCTTTGTATCTGCAAGATGCCGATGGCAATTTTGCCGATTTGGTTTACAATATTCGTAAAGACAAAAAAGGAGCTTATATTTTAAGGCTAAGCGGTTATTCTGAAGTAGCTTCTTCATCGGCCAATCCTAAAGCCGATGTTGTAGCTTTTCATGCTGAAGAAACTAAACCTGCCGCAGCCACTCCGGCACCGGTAGAGACGGTAAAACAAACTACTACCACCACTACTACCACAAAACCCGTTAACACCACTACTACTTATCAGGAAAACGTAAACGTGAATTTAGGAGGGTTGGGCTTTGGTGTAAATGTAAACAGCAGCGTTACAGAAGATGCCAATGGTAACGTAAACATGAATGTAAATACCAACGGGCTTAATACCAACGCTACCGTAAAACAAACTACCACTACGACCACCACCACTACAAGAACTACCACAAACCCTGCTGTAGGACAACCGACACCTGTCGCGGCTCCCCCTGTAAAAGAAGCAGGTTGCGTACGTGCCGTTTCTTCAACCGATTTTGCTGCCGGTAAAAAATCTATCACCAGCTCTTCTTTTGCTGAAACACAAATGAAAACAGCAAAGACTTTTACCAAAAATAATTGCCTTTCTGTAGCTCAGATAAAAGACATTATGGGGTTGTTCAGCTTTGAGGCATCGAAACTGGAATATGCAAAATATGCCTATGATTTTTGTGTGGACAAAAAGAATTATTATCAGTTAACAGAAGCCTTCAGCTTCTCATCTTCTTCTGATGATTTGAATAGCTTTTTAGAGACCAAATAATTTTCTGAAATACATTCATTGTAGTCCCCAACCGAGCTTTCGGTTGGGGATTTTTGTTTTGCTGAATTTTAAGCACTTCTTAGGACAAATGAAAACAAATAATTGTGATAAATGAAAAAAAACGCTACTTTTGCCGTCCCTTACTGTAAAAAGATTAAGTAGAGGTAAACACTCGATGGAATCAGAAATTAAAATATTCTCAGGGAGTAATTCCCAGTATCTTGCTTCCCGCATAGCCGAAAAAGCTAACCAGCCCCTTGGAAATTTAGAAATTGTTCGTTTCAGCGATGGCGAGTTTCAGCCCATGATTAAAGAATCGGTGCGTGGCTCGGTATTCTTTATTATTCAATCTACCTTTCCGCCTCAAGACAATTTAATGGAACTGCTGATGATTGTAGATGCTGCCAAAAGAGCATCGGCAAGATATACCATCGCGGTTATTCCTTATTTCGGCCTGGCAAGGCAAGACCGTAAAGACCGCCCGCGTGTGGCTATTGGCGCAAAACTGGTTGCCGACCTTTTAGAAACTGCCGGGGTACACCGTGTAATTACTATGGATTTACATGCCGGGCAAATTCAAGGCTTTTTTAACATTCCGGTAGACCATTTAAGCAGTTCGGTAATATTCTACGAATACATTCAATCATTACAGTTAGAAGATTTAACATTTGCATCGCCCGATGTGGGCAGTACCAACCGTGCCAGGATTTTTGCGCAACACTTCGATGCCAGTTTGGTTATTTGCGACAAGCACCGCAAACGTCCCAATGAAATTGCATCGATGACCGTAATTGGCGATGTAACCGACAGGAATGTGATTATTGTAGATGATTTGGTAGATACAGCAGGCACATTATGTAATGCCGCTCAGCTTTTGTTAGATAATGGCGCTAAAAGTGTGCGAGCATTAATTACCCATCCGGTAATGTCTGGAAAAGCTTATGAACGTATTGCCGATTCGGCTTTAACTGAACTGGTTGTTTGCAATACTATTCCTTTAGACGAAAGCAAAATGAACAGCAAGATAAAAGTGCTTTCGGTAGAAAATATTTTCGCGACAGCTATCCGCAATGCTTACGAGTTTAAATCAATCAATTCATTATTTGTATAATTTTTTTAATGCCTCCGATGCCCAAGTAATTTTCTTTGGTATTAGTGGCAAATATTTCAGAAAACAATAAAAACAATAATTAAAATGAAAACATTAACATTAGAAGGTACTCTTAGAAAAGAGGTAGGAAAAAAACATGTTGGCGCATTAAGAAGAAATGGTTTTGTGCCATGCAATCTTTATGGCGGAAAAGCCAACGTAAACTTTTATGCTCCTTACAATTCATTTTTGAAATTGGTTTATAATCCCGATTTCTTCAAAGTAAATGTAACGGTAGATGGCAATAGCTATGAAGCGTTAATTAAAGAAATTCAATTTAATCCGGTAAGCGACAGGATTGAGCATATTGATTTTTTGGAATTAGTGCCGGGCAAAAAAATAGTTGCCGAAGTGCCGTTGAAACTGGTAGGCCAGTCAGAAGGTGTGAAAGCCGGTGGTAAATTGGTTCAGAAAATGAGAAAGGTAAAAGTAAAAGCTACTCCTGAAAAATTAACTGAGACTGTAGAAATCAGCATCGAGAATTTAGCGTTGGGCAAATCTATTTATGTCAGAGATATTGTAACCGATGGTATTGAAATTATCAATACACCTGAAATTCCTGTAGCATCTGTTGAAGTTACAAGATCGTTGAAGAGTGCTGAAGCTGAAGCTAAAAAAGCTGAAGGAGCTAAGAAGAAATAAGAGATTTCTTTCTATACAAAAAGGGCAATTGAGATATTTTCAATTGCCCTTTTTTTTAAAATTTCAGAGATTTTGTTTTCGCCTTCTGAATTTTAATCTCACCTAATCAAATGCCTTGGCTTTTTCTTAGCGTCTTCCAGAATATTGATGTAGTTTTTAAAACGTTCGGGATGAATAATGCCTTGTTCAACGGCATCTATAACGGCACAGTTGGGTTCATCGTAATGTAAACAATTATTAAACTTGCATTGTGAAACCAAAGGCTGAAACTCTTTATAGTATTGTCCTATTTCTTCGGGCAACAAATCGGTAATGCCAAATTCTTTTATGCCGGGCGTGTCTATAATATTGCCGCCAAAATCCAGTTCGTGCATTTCGGCATAGGTGGTGGTGTGCATACCTTTTTCATGCTTTTTAGAAATATCGCCAATGCGTAGATTCAATCCGGGCGAAATACTATTTACCAAAGTAGACTTCCCTACACCCGAATGCCCCGAAATTAAAGTGGTTTTGTTTTGTAATTTTTCTTTCAGCACTTCCAGGTTTTCTTTGGTAACAGTAGAAGTAACCAATGTTTCGTAGCCTGCCATTTTATAAATAGCCAGATACTCTTTCAGCTTTTGCAATTCTTTTTTTTCATACACATCGGCTTTATTAAACACAATAAAAACAGGTATATGATAAGCTTCGGCAGTTAGTAAAAACCTGTCGATAAAACCGGTGGAAGTGCGGGGCTGATGAATAGTCGCTACCAAAACCGCCTGATCTAAATTAGCGGCAATAATATGTCTTGCGTGCTCGTGCTTGGGCGATTCGCGCGCGATATGATTTTTGCGTTCTTCCCAGCTATCTATGGTAGTATCACCTTCCGAAACATCAATAGTTACGATGTCTCCAACGGCTAAAGGATTGGTATTTTTAATGCCGTCAATTTTAAAACGTCCTTTCAACCGGCACTCAATAAGGTTGCCTGCCTCGGTTTTCACCGCATACCAACTACCTGTAGATTTTATTACAACACCTTTCATAAGAGAGACCTATCGTGTGTCCACAAATATTGGACACTAAATTATAACCACATAGATACATAGAAAAAACTATATTTCTATGTCGTTTTGGCTTCATCGTCTGCACGTTACGGGAACATTTTATAATGCCCACAACCCCGTTGGCGGGGTTGCTATGTTTTGCTAAAAGACCCTCATAGTTTTGCAGGCAAAAATCACAATAGCGTAATCCCGTTCCACACTAAATCTATGTATCTATTGTGGTTAAATTATTTTTATCACATGGTATTTGTGTCCACACGACAGAAGAGAGACGGGAAGCAAATGGCGCGTGACGAGTGGAAAATTTTCATTGCAAGTTATTTATAGCGTGAACGGCAGTTGCAATTTCGGCAATTAATTCAGGGTTTTTTTCTGTGGCATTTCCTATAACAATTATATCGGCACCTGCCCGGCAAGCGGCAATTGCTGCTTCGCTATTTCTTATACCGCCACCCACTATTAAAGGCACAGTAATTTGTTTTTTTACTGCTGAAACAGTTGCTGCCGGAACAGGGTTTTGCGCACCGCTTCCGGCTTCTAAATAAATACATTTAAGTCCCAACATTTCGCCTGCTAATGCAGTGGCAGCAGCTATTTCAGGCTTGTCGGCAGGAATGGGCGTGGTATTGCTGATGTATGAAACAGTAGTAGGTTTTCCGCCATCAATTAAGATATAGCCCGTAGCAATGGTTTCTATGTTAGTTTGCTTCAATAAAGGCGCAGCCTGTACGTGTTGCCCAATTAATAAATCGGCATTTCTGCCAGAAATTAAAGACAGCAATAACACCGCATCGGCTTTGGTATTAATATGTAAAGCATTTCCGGGAAATAAAACAACAGGAATGGCGCTGTTACTTTTAATGGCAGTAATACAACTATCTAAACTATCGTGCAGTAACAAACTTCCGCCTACCAGAAAAAAATCAACTTTTGCTTTATTGGCAATCTCAATGGTGTTTAACAAATCGTTGCCCGAAGTTTTATCAGGGTCGATTAAAACAGCGAGTTGTTTTTTGTTTATTGATTGCTGTTTAGCTATATGTTCGTAATGGCTATTCAATGTAAATACTGCTAACTTTGCAAACTTAATTGATTAATTTCATAATAATATTTTGAAGTTATGCTGGTAAAAAGAATTAGAATAATTAATCACCAACAATTTGGCGATTTAGACATAAAATTAACCTATCCTGAAGGTCATGAAAAAGCCGGATTACCTTTAGAAAAAGTTTGTTTTATTGGTAGAAATGGAACGGGGAAAACTACTCTGCTTAATTATTTGAAGAAATTTTATACGAATTGTCTTGAACCAAAAAGATCAAATGATATTGGGCTTGATATTAATAGAGGGGTTGTTGCATTTTATGTTGAAGTCGATAATTTAACTTACGCAATTGCTTTTTTTCCGCGTATTTCATTTAATGATGCTTTTGTAGACAAAAACTTTGATTCTTTTATACAAGAATGTACAGAAAAGAAATTCTCTTTTACAGAAGAAGATTTATACTTTGAAAGATATGACATATTTCAAGAATTAATTAATAGGCATAAAGCTACAGGCACAACTTACTTTAATACATTAGATAGATTAGTTAGACGTAGTGGAAAATTTCCCAACAATGTTGTGATATATAGCCCTTTAGATAGCACTCACTACTTGGATTCTTCTAAAGAAAAAATAGAAGAGATAGACATTGAACAAGCAATAAGTATTTATAATAAGGTTCCTGTTTATCATGATGTTTCATTTAAAAATTTAGAAAATGTTTTTAAGTTTATTACTTATGAAATGCAAAGAAGAATTGAGAAGCAAGATGAATTTGAAAACAATCCTGAAAACATAAAAAAATCTAAAGAAGAATTACTTAAAGAATTCGATAAAATTTATCCTGATATAATTAAAGAATTAAGCAACAAATGGGATATTATTCTCGACAGTGAAGGATTAGAGTTTGATAAATCTAAAGCTACAAAACCCACTCAATTTATAAACAACATAAACCACTTCATTAAATCAAAGACCACAAACGAGCTGATAGAAACATTAAGACTAAGCTCAGGGACATTATCTATTATTTTAAGGCTCGGATATTTAACAGCACTTTATAATAGTAGAAAAATCAATATTGGCATTGCTTTGTTTGATGAGCCTGAAAATTCTCTATTTCCCGATGTATTATACAACATTGTTGACACTTACATTTCAGTTACACACAACACACAATTTTTCTTCGCAACACATAGCCCTATAGTAGCCGCTCAATTTGAGCCGTGCGAGAGAGTGATTTTAGATTTTGACGAAACACACAAAGTATATGCAAAACAAGGCATTGCTCCTTTAGGCGATGATCCTAACGATTTACTAAGACAAGACTTTGGCAGAAAAGACTTGATGAACGAGAAAGGCTTAGAAATGTGGGAACGCTATAAAGCAGTAAAAGATTTGCTTAGCAATGCTTCTAATGAAAACGAAAAAACAAAGTTGTTGAATGAATTTATGGATCTTCAAAAAACGTATCATTTTCCTGCTATATGAGAAGAATTGCTAAATCTGCAAATTCGAGAGTAATTCAAGAAAATCTGAATTATATAAATAAACATCAAAGACAAAGAATTTCAGAAATATTAAAAACTGAACAGGATTCTTTTTGCGCTTACACTGAAGAATATATTTCAACTTCTTTTGCAACAGATATTGACCATTTTAATCCTACCTTAAAAGATCAGCCACAAGACAGCTATTATAATTGGTTTTTGATAAGTACTAAGGTGAATAGGAAGAAAAACGAAAAGTGGCAAGAACCAATTTTGCACCCTGGCAGTGAAGGAATAAGTACACGATTTTCTTATGAAAGAGGAATATTTAAGTATGTGCAAGATGATGTTGAAGCAAAAAATTTGGATGCTCTTATTGGATTAAATGATGAAGATTTGGTAAAAGACAGAATAGATTATATTGCTTCTATAAATTCACTAATTGAACAACAAGGCAGAGCATTTATTATAAACTGGCTAACACAATATCCGAAGCAAGTTCGATTTAGAACTGCATTGAATACTGTCTTTGGGTTCAACTTTTAATATTCATGAAAAAACCCGACATCTCCGTTAAAATATTTTTAATCATCACTTCGTTGTTTGCGGGCATTTATTTGCTGGCGCTTTTTGGCAGAAGTAATTTGCCCGAAATAGAAGTTTTAGACCCCTCAAACCCTTTGCTGAAAGATGCCAAAACAAAAGCGGCTGCAACGCTGCTTGTTTTCGATTCTTTACAACTATTGTTTCCTAATAATACTTTTGTGCGTTTCAAATTTGTAAATGCCAAAAATGAAGAAGAGCATGTCTGGGGTCGTGTGATGGAAAAAAATAAGGCAGCATTGAAAATTACCGATATCAATAAAAAAACAGAAAGAGATAATCCTGCTTATCCTAAATTTTACGATTTGTCGCTGGAGCAAGTGGAAGACTGGTTGGTAGAAACAGGCAACGATTCGGTAAGAGGAGGCTTTACCACACAGGTAATTTTACTGCGGAAACTGCAAGACCAACCCGGGCAACGTGAAGCCATTCTGCAACAGTTAGGTTTGTTTTTAGACCCGTTGGAATAGTTTATATCGCCATTTTCTTAACTGCCGTAAACGGATTCAGTTTGTTTAAGTTTAAAGTAAACGTAAGCAGGTTGCGGTATTTTTTCCCGCGATTTACATTGTCGGCATCATTTTGTTTCATGGCAATATTCCATTTATAGGTTTCTTTGCCTGTGCCAAAATCGGCCTGAATAAAAGAAGCCAAAGGCAAGTGCAGTTCAATAATATCTCTCACCACAAAAATGGTAATGCCTGCTTCAAATGCAAGGTTACTGCCATAAGCACCTACTCCGATAAAAGGTTTTAAAGGAAGGCGCGTAGGAATATCGCTGCTGAGATTAATTGCAACGAGCCATGTGTCGGTTTGCCCAAAACTGGTCAGGGTTTTAAAACCGCCATCACGATTAACAATTTGTTGTGAAAAAAATCCTCCCATATCACTCCTCCCTAAAAGGAATTCATCGAAAGTATAGTCTTTCACAAACGGACCAAAGCCTGATGAATAATTCATACGCAAACGAGGGTCCGGAATATTTCCGTTAGTAATATCTTTCCAAAGAAAGCCTCCCATAAAGTAGCGTATGTGGAATCCTTCATTTTTCTTTTTGTATAAAATTTTAAAATTTATTTCGGCAAACAGCTTTACAAATTCTGTTCCCTGTTGTAATTGTGCGCTCCACGAAATAGGGTTGATAACTCTTGAATTTTCACAATAAAAAGCAGCTTCGTTTATGTAGTAGTGTTGCAATTCTTTTTTTCTTTTGCCTTCAGCAATATTGAAAAAATCGGTCTCTTGAAGAATATTGATATTGCGCAGAACTAATGTGCGACTAATATGATTACGGGGATTCTTCTTCGCGATATCTAAAGTAAGTGTCGGCTGAATTTTGTTATACGTCAACACATCGGGTTGTTGCTGCCAGCTAAACCTTCTGCCCTGCACGCCAAAGTTGATGGTGTGAATTTTTGAATCGTTGTTGAGAAACCAAGTGTAAGCAATGCGCCCCATGCCCACCACTGTTTTTGTTCCGAAGGCATATTGCGGCACTAATTCATAAGTAAATTTTTTATTCGGAAGCGTGTGATTATACAATGCCAGGCCCAAAGTAGTTTTATCATAATTGTTCCAGCCAAACCAAGGCGTAAAAAATATTTCGGTTCGGTTGGGACGGTCGTAAGCGGCAAAAAATTTCAGCGACAGTGGTTTTCTTCTGTAAAAATTATTTCTTTTTTGAGAAGGAATTTCTTTTTCGCAGTCTAAACAAAACCTGCTTTTTTTATCGGGCTTTGTAAGTGTAATAGTAGTATCGCCTGAAAAGCCATTGAGCCATGTTTGGGTTTCGTAGCGGTTTCCTTTAAAATTATAT
>CAYSGX010000067.1:0-10892 GCA_964430605.1 uncultured Chitinophagaceae bacterium | reverse complement strand
CTCTTTAAAATATTTCAATGCATTAGATGAATTTTTCACACATTGGCTGTAGTTTTTGAGTTGAAGTTCGTTTTGTGCAATTTGGAGGTAAGCATTTGCTAAAGTCCTTTTTAAATAAATGGATTTGTTGTCTTGAACAAGCTTTAAAAATTTTTTAGATAATAAAAGTGCTTGCTTATAATCTTTAATTATTGAAAAGTACTGTGTAGCTACTTGGTAATAATAATAACCAATTTTTGCTGAATTGGAATCATTAAAAAAAGATTCCAGCTCTCTGGTTGCTTCAAGAGCAAAGTTTTTATAGACTTTAGGTTCGTTTAATTTGAATAATGCCGGAATACCTATTTTATAATAGTAATCTTTTGCAAGATGTAGCTTCCTATTGGTTTCGATTGCTTCGTCAACAATGTTTTTATTTTTAATGTATTCATTTATTCCAGTTTTTGTAGCAAGGTGGGAAATTAAAATCTCACTACTGGAAACAATTTCATTATACAACTCAAACTCTATTGCCTTTTTACGAGCTTTTTGCAAAGTAGCTACTCCTTCCCTCGTTAATCCTCTAGACACTAAGATGTCTCCAGCGATTAATAATCTTTTTACGTCAAACTCCGTTTGAGCACTCTTAGAATTAAACCTCCTTTTGCTATCCTGAAGCAGAAGTATATTTAAAATATCATCCTTTAGTCTTTTCTTTAGCTGACTGTATGCCGAATTTGATTTGACGTTATAAATTTTATGAGACACATAATTGTCTGTTACTTTTCCATCATTCTTAATTAAATCAAATAATAACAAACGCTTTGAAGCATCTTTGAGTGTTACCATTGATTTATAGTAGTTCCTGATTAACTGCACTTCCCCGCTTTTTAAACCATGTACTAGTTGTGTCAAATTTGAAAGTGCCATACTATTGATTTTCAGTTACTTAAATTAGAAATTGGTGCTAAAATGGTGTCAAAAAAAAATGCTGATTGTCTTTTATTACAGTCATGTAAAAATAATATTTGTACACTATAATTTAGGTGAGTTGTGTAATGCTGAAATCAAATATCTATGAAAGAAACTTAGCCACTACGTTTAGGATTGAAATTAGTTTTATTAGAAACATATTAGCTGTGTCAAAAATACAGCCTAGTATTAGAGTTTAAATAATTGATTTAAAGCTAATTATGTATTATAATATACATAATTAGGGTGTCATAATTCAATTTATATTGCCTTGTATTGCGTCCGCAGAGGCTCCAATTTCGTACTGTAATAAATAATTAAAAAACAATTTAAACAAAACGAATATGGAACTCTTAATCGCATTTTTTGTAGCAATCGGATTAATTTCTTCAGAAGGTAAATTATCTAATAAAGAAATTGAATTATTAAAAACTGAACGTCATGCAGAATTATCTGCTAAGTATGGAGATAAGTATACAAGTATCATTATTGATGAATCTGAAAAAGACTAAAATTAAGACCAACTACGTTCTCTCTACTACTATTTATTTCAAGTTGACATTTGATGAATAGTAGTCCTGTGAAACCCGTTTCTTACGGTTGGTCTTAACGGGTTTCGTTTTTTTGTTAAACAATTACAATGAAAAAAGGGTGGAACCAAAACCATAAGCTGCCTTATAGCATTGATTGCTCAACGTAGCCCTTTTTTTCGGAAGTCCGGTAATGGCAAGTGTCTTGTCGGACTTCTTTTTTTATTTTTTTAAGACCACTAAAACCAACACGCCATGTATTATTTGGTAAAAGAACTAAAAATAGCCGTTGCCAGCCTGCTTTTTTCAGTATTTGGCAGCGCCATGTTTTTCTTTGAAACAATGGTTCCGCTCTCCAAATGGTTTCTTCTTGCGGGGGTCTTGGGCATCGTTTTGGTATTGTTTCTGATTTTTAGGAAATCGTTTGAAAGGTAAATTACAGAAGCATATCTGTATAGTACCAAGCAAAAAGATTGGGGAAATAATAAATTGTTCTCAATAAACCTATCGGGATTGCAAATGGTTTATACCGCAGGGCATTAGACTAACCTTCAAATGTAAATGGCATAATCCTAACTTTCCTAACAACACTACTATTGAATGTGTTTTTATCAGTCAACCAGAAAAGTAGCATTCACAACTGCGGTAATTTCTTTTTTAATTGAGCTTACATCGTTCATGCCATAGTCTGAAATGGTATTGGAATTTTCGGGAGTAATCTGAAGCACACCCATTCTTGCCGAAGTAAGCGCACCGATTTTTCTGCCTGTGGCTTCGGCAATTTTAGCGGCACGGTTTTTCGCGTCAGCCGCAGCTTCTGACTGAATTTCAATTTTCAGTGACGCAAGTTTGGTATAATAATATTCGGGGTGAAAAATGTGTACATACAGCCCTTGTTCCAATAATGCCGATGCTTCCAAAGAAATTTCCTCAATAAGATTTACATTTTCAGACTGCATGGTAATTTCCTGCGACACGTTATACGATTCTACTTTTCCTGTCTGATAGCCGTTTGCACCAATCATATAATTGGGATAGTTGCTTACGGGGTTTTGTTTTATATCTTTCTCGGTAATGCCTTTCTTTTTGAGAAAATCAATCAGCAGAGGTTTCTGTTTATTAATTTCTCTCATACCCTCTAATTGCGAATTGGCGGTTGAAGAAATGCTTATCGTAAGCTTTCCAAAATCAGAAACAATATCTCTTTTGGCAGAACCTGTAACATTTATGGTTTGCTTGCTCTTGTTAAAATCTTTCAGCACACTGCTCAAAATGAACGCACTTGCGACAATAGCAACAGCTATAATCAAAGATGAAATTGTTTTGTTTTCCATTAGGAAGTTTTTGTTTTATAAAATTGCCACAATAACGCTGAATATGAAAATATTATATCCCATCTCCTGAAATAAAAAACGCAAGACCTTTCAGCCTTGCGTTTTTCATCAGTAAATTTTACTGTTAGTCTATCTTAATCACCTGCTCGAATGAAGAACTGTTGGCATTGGTAACTTTCAGAATATATTTTCCGTTGGCTAAACCTAATGTTGCTGCATCTAATTTAACCTGATGCTTGCCTATAGTTTGTTTTCCGGAGAAAATATTTTTACTCGTTTTACCATCTAAACTGAATATATCTATTGTAATTGAAGCATCTCTCACTAATTCATATTCTATTTTAGCATTGGCGCTGAAAGGATTAGGGGATACTTTTACATTTTTTACTTCTTTAAAGAAATCATACTTGCCTTTAATGCCCGTTGAAGACTCTTTAACGATTGTAAATTCATCTTTAATTATTCCTTCGGAAGTAAGATATTTTCCGGTGAGTTTATTGTCGTTAATATCCATAATGAACGAGCCGTAAACATCGCTGCCACCATCATTGAAATACATTACCGGATGAGCCGTATTTGCAAAAGGCGGGTTTGATGTGCTGCTGCCACCATTACCTGAAACCACATACACAGTTCCTTTATTAGCATCCGGGCCATCAGTGTATTTTACATAAGCTTCACCCAAGTTTTCGTTACCGCTTGAGCCATCAACCAAATGTGTTGTTGGGTCAAAGTCCGCGCTGTTATCGGCATAGTATCCGTTAATCATGTAAGAACGTTCAAACACATGGCTATGCCCGTTTAATATTATATCTACGCCATGTTGTTCCAAAACAGGCACAATATTTTTACGCATGGCTTTCATGTAAAATTCCCACACATCATCAGAATTATGTGAGCCTTTAGAAAAAGGCGGCTGATGCCAGTAAGCGATTACCCAGGGTTTATCATTCTGTGCCAAATCTTGTAATAGCCATTGCATCATGGGCGAGTTTTGGTGACCGTTAGTAAATACACCATTCCAGTCATAATTAATATTTGGTGAACCTAATTCAGAGTTTAAAGAAATAAAATGCGCATTACCATAATCGAATGAATAATAATGTTCCCTGGTAGATTCTTTACCGCCTGCTTCGGCTAAAGTGGGCACGGTAATAATATCATAGTAAGGCCCGGTATGGTCGTCAGGATGCTTATTACATGGAATGCCGCAAACACTATTATAATCGTGATTGCCCGGGCAGGGAAAAAAGTGCATAGACTTAAACACTTCGCCAAAAGCATACGTACTATCAAAAACCTTTTGCTGATACTCAGCATCAGTACCATCTTGGTAGGCATTATCGCCCAGCCACAACCACACATCTGTATGAGTGTTGCCGGTATATTGTAAATATGAATCGCGGGTTTCTTTTTCGCCTAAATTGCCTTTACCGAAATCGCCTATTGCCCACACTCTTATAGGCTGAACAGTGCCGGGAACCGGAGCGGTTTTAAAACGGTGCAAGGTATCAGGGCCACTAAGTGTAACGTTGTTAGATTCAATTTTGTAATAGTATTTCGTAAATGGCTGCAAGCCATCAATAAAAACTTCGTGGTCAATTACTGGTGTTGCGTCCGAAGCAGTTAAATTCAGGTTGTTCAAATCAGTACCATAATACACTTTTGAATCACTGGCGATATCAGTACGCCACCTGATATGAATGCTTTCGGAAGTTTGTTTTTGCTGATAAGGCCCGCGAAGTAATTGTTGTGCATCTGTATTTTGTACTACAAAAAAGATAGACACAAAAAATAACAAGCTGTTTTTCATTGTAATTGTTTTTATTGATTGCTATGTTGCTTAAAATTTAAGTAAAAGTACAAAAACCACACTGATAGTCTGTATTCGTACAATAATTACTTCTTCAAAGTTCACGAAAAAATAATATCGATTTCAAGGTTTTGGAGAAATAGAAAACGGAGGCTGATTTGATTTTTTAGTTTCCCGCAGATTTTGCAAATAACGCTGATAGTTGCGATATAAATACTGCAACCCGTTTTAGTGGCTACGCATCTGTTTGTCGTAGATACTTTTTATTTGTAAATCTCCAAATCCATAAATTCCTTCTCTGTCTGAAAATTCTGAAAAAACTACTTGAAATTCCGTTGAGTTAGTGGCGATTATTTCTTTTACTACTTTCTCAGGTCTGCCTAAAGATTTGCCTAATGGAAATCTGTCAATATGTGCCTGGCAAACTTCTCCTAAATATTCAAAACAGTCAGATTGTTTTTTAGATAATTCTTTCAATTCATCTAAGTCACCATTTTGATAGGATGTCCACAAATTTTTTCCTAATTCAATGTCTTTGAGTGTAAACTGAATTTTTGAATAATAAGCCTGTTCAAGTTTTTCAGCATTGGAAATTCCAAAACCTTTCCAAGTATCTATATTATTTTCAATTATCGGAAAAACTCTGAAAATTTTAAGTGCCGGGCGTTTTGCAAGCATTGAAATTACAAACCACATATTTGCCTGGCAAAACAAATCATTCTCAAACCAAAGACAAACTTCAGAATTGTCAGGTAAATTATTCAGTTTTTCAAATTCACTTACTGTTTTACTAAAATATTCTTCGGTTGAAGCGGTGTAAGTATCAGCAATAAATTTTGCACGGATTGTCCAAAAATCAGTAATGTTACCGGCATAGACATTGCCTTCAATTAAACATTCTCTACAAACTATAAAATTCTGATTAATTTTTGTTTGTCGTAATTGGTCAGCCAAACAGTCTCCGTTTAATATTTGATATGTTGTAGGTTTTTGCATTCTGATTAACATTCGCATTATCTGCGGAAAAATAAATTCCTCAATTCATCTTTTGCATTATTACACTACAAAACAGCTTTACCAATTTGAGTCATTACATCAGTTTGCCCCATGGTGTAATAATGCAGGCAATTATATCCGTTGGCAATTAAATCTTTACATTGCTGAATGCTCCACTCAATACCTGCTTGTTGCACAGCCGCATCGTCTTTACAAGTTTCAATTTCTTTTCTGAACGCTTCGGGAAAATCTACAAAGAATATTTTAGGCAGGTTGGTTAGTTGTGTTTTTTTGGTAAGCGGCTTTAAGCCCGGAATAATAGGAACGGTAATACCTTCGGCCCTGCAATCTTTAACAAACTGATGAAACTTAGCGTTATCGAAAAATAGTTGGGTTACAATAAAATCGGCACCGTTATCTACTTTTTCTTTTAAATGCTTTAAATCAATTTTATAGTTAGAGGCTTCAAAATGTTTTTCAGGATAGCCCGCTACCCCAATACAAAAATCGGTTTTATAGGCATTCTGTAAATCGCCTTCCAGATAAATGCCGTTGTTCATGTTTTTCATCTGCGTTACCAGCTCACCTGCATAAGCATGTCCGCCCGGTTCAGGCGAAAAAGTTTTTTCCGATTTCAGCGCATCGCCTCTTAAAGCCAGCACATTGGTAACACCTATATAATGCAAGTCAACTAAAGCGTCTTCAGTTTCTTCAACAGAAAAGCCGCCACAGGTTAAATGCGGCACGGCTTCTACTTTATAGCGGTTCATAATAGAAGCGCAAATGCTTACCGTTCCGGGGCGTTTGCGTGTAGTAACTTTCCGGTAATAACCACCCGGCATCATCTTATAAGTATATTCGGCACGATGATAAGTAACGTTTATAAATGGTGGCTTAAATTCCATTAACGGGTCTAAAATATCAAATACCGATTGAATGCTTTTACCCTTCAACGGGGGCAATATTTCAAACGAAAAAAACGGATCTTTTTGGGCTTGTAAAAGTTCAGTAACCTTCAATGCTATAAATTTTCAGGCTGTAAAGATAAGTTTTGAATGTTTATATAATTTGAAAATCATCAGTTTATCATACCCTTTGATTCAAAAACTTTATAACTATCTAACTATTATCTATCTTCGCAATGCTTATCAAGAAAGACTGAGGGAAAGGCCCTGTGATGTCTTAGCAACCCATCCCCGGTGGGTGCTACTTCCTACCTGAAAACGGCAGTGTTTCGGGAAAGATAAGAGAATCAAGGTTGAAAGCCCGAAATTTTCTTGAATAAAGCGATATGCGATGATGCGATATTCGATTTGCGACAAATTAATTGTCGAATATCGAAAGCACAGCGTGTCGAACAATCGAAAATCAAAAAAATGACCAAAAAACAACAACTCAAAAAACTGCTTCAGGAGCGCATCTTAATTCTCGATGGCGCTATGGGCACGATGATTCAACGCTATAAATTAGAAGAAGATGATTTCAGAAATGAATCGCTGAAGAATCATACCAAATCGTTGAAAGGCAATAACGATTTGCTTTCTATTACCCGCCCCGATGTAATATTAGCCATTCATAAAGAATACTTAGAAGCGGGCAGCGATATTTTAGAAACCAATACTTTCAGCGGAACTACCATTGCACAAGCCGATTATGGTTTAGAGCATTTGGTGTATGATATCAACTATGAAAGCGCCAAATTAGCCAGGCAAGCCTGCGATGAATACACGGCTAAAAATCCGGCTAAACCAAGGTTTGTGGCAGGCGCTATGGGACCTACCAACAGAACAGCTTCTATCAGTCCCGATGTAAACGATCCGGGCTTTAGAGGTATTACTTTCGATGAATTAGTAAAAGCATATAAACAACAAGCATTGGCGTTGTTAGATGGTGGCTCTGATATTTTACTGGTAGAAACCGTTTTCGACACACTGAATGCGAAAGCGGCTTTATATGCCATTATGGAATTGTTTGAAGAGCACCCCGATAAAGAAGTGCCGGTGATGGTTTCGGGCACAATTACCGATGCAAGTGGAAGAACATTAAGCGGACAAACCACCGAAGCATTTTTAATTTCAATGATGCACGCACCTTTGCTGAGCATCGGGCTGAACTGTGCTTTAGGAGCGTCAGCTATGCGCCCTTACTTGCAAGTGTTGGCTAATAAAGCTCCGTTTTTTGTAAGCGTTTATCCAAATGCGGGCTTGCCCAACGAAATGGGACAGTATGACGAAACCCCAAGCTATATGGGCACACAAGTAGAAGAGTTTATGAAAGAAGGATTGATAAATATTTTAGGTGGTTGCTGTGGCACTACGCCCGAACATATTAAAGCAATGGCTGAACTGGCTGCGAAGTATGAGCCGAGAAAAGTCCATAGTTGATAGACCATAGTTTATAGATGGACACAACAAAATTCAAATGCACACAAAAAACGAATTTCTTTATTTAGAAAAATAACAATAAAAACTGCTCCGTACTACTATGTCCCGATAGCTATCGGGATCTAAACTATGGACAACCAAATAAGCATGAGCAACAACATAACCACAAAACTTCCCCCCATGATGCTATCAGGCTTAGAGCCCGTAGTCATTACTCCTGAAAGCAATTTCATCAATGTTGGCGAGCGCACTAATGTTACAGGCTCTAAGGTGTTTTTGAAAATGATAAAAGAAGGCAGGTTTGAAGATGCCTTGGAAGTAGCTTTAGAGCAGGTGCAGGGCGGTGCACAGATTATTGATGTGAACATGGACGAAGGCATGATTGATGGTGCCGAAGCGATGTCGCGATTTCTGAATTTAATAGCCAGCGAACCTGATATTTCCCGTGTGCCCATTATGATTGATTCTTCTAAATGGGAAATAATAGAGGCAGGCTTAAAATGTGTGCAAGGCAAAGGCATTGTAAATTCTATTTCCATGAAAGGTGGTGAAGAAGAATTTATTCGGCAGGCGAAAATTATCAAGAAGTTTGGTGCGGCAGTAATTGTAATGGCTTTCGATGAAGCAGGGCAGGCCGATACTTATGAAAGAAGAATTTCCATCTGCGAAAGAGCATACCGAATATTAGTTGACCAGGTAAAATTTCCTGCGCAAGACATCATCTTCGACCCGAACATTTTCCCGGTAGCAACAGGCATGGAAGAGCATCGTAAAAATGCGCTTGATTTTTTTCGTGCCACCAAATGGATAAAAGAAAATTTGCCCGGAGCTAAAGTAAGTGGCGGGGTTTCCAATGTGTCATTTTCTTTCCGCGGAAATAATCCTGTGCGTGAAGCCATGCACTCGGCATTTTTATATCATGGCATTAAGCACGGCATGGATATGGGCATTGTAAACCCATCGCAGTTGGAAGTATATGACGAAATCAATAAAGAATTATTAGAGCGGGTAGAAGATGTATTGTTAGACAGAAGAGATGACGCTACCGAGCGCCTGCTCGAATTTGCCGAAACCTTCAAAAGCAAAGGCAAAGAAAAGAAAGAAGATGAAGCTTGGCGCAGTGGCACGGTAGAAGACCGCTTGAGCCACGCCTTGGTAAAAGGTATCATCGAATTTATTGATGCAGATGTAGAAGAAGCACGATTACAATATGAAAGGCCTTTGCATATTATTGAAGGTCCATTAATGGCAGGCATGAATGTAGTGGGCGATTTATTCGGGCAAGGAAAAATGTTTTTGCCACAAGTGGTAAAAAGTGCAAGGGTAATGAAAAAGGCGGTGGCTTACCTACTTCCGTTCATGGAAGAGGAGAAGCGCCTAAACCCATCATCTGGTCGTGAACAAGGAAAGGTGTTAATGGCAACCGTAAAAGGAGACGTTCACGACATCGGAAAAAACATTGTAGGCGTGGTATTGGCTTGTAACAATTTTGAGATAATTGATTTAGGTGTAATGGTTTCCGCAGAAAAAATATTAGATACTGCGCAACACGAAAATGTAGATATAATCGGCTTAAGCGGACTCATTACTCCTTCGTTAGATGAAATGGTACATGTAGCTAAAGAAATGGAGCGAAGAGGCATGAAAACACCTTTGTTAATTGGTGGCGCTACTACTTCGCGTATTCATACTTCGGTAAAAATTGACCCCATGTATAGTGGCTCGGTAGTGCATGTGTTAGATGCCTCGAAGAGTGTGCCGGTGGCGCAAAAGTTTTTAACTAAAGAGGCAGCCAAAAAACAACAGCTTGATTTCAAAACCGAATATGAAAAGCTGAGAGAAGATTATAAAAACAGGCAAAAAGACAAAACACTAATTTCTTATAACGAAGCCAGGCAAAACAAAGTAGTTATTGATTGGAATAAAACTGAAATTACCAAACCAGGTTTCTTAGGCGTAAAAGTGCTGAAAGATTATTCTTTAGAGGAATTGGCGCAATACATTGACTGGACACCTTTTTTCCAAACATGGGAACTGGCAGGAAGATACCCACAGATATTACAAGATGAAGTAGTAGGCGTTGAAGCCACTAAACTCTTCAACGATGCGAAACAACTCCTAAAAAAAATCATTGACGAAAAAATGCTTACTGCCAACGCGGTATTCGGCTTCTTTCCTGCAAATTCAATTGACGATGATATCGAAGTTCAGGACACTTCCTCCCTCACAGAGGGAGGGCAAGGGGAGGAGACAAGGTTGCTTCACCACCTTCGCCAGCAAAACAAAAAAGCCCCCGGGCAACCCAACTTTTCTTTAGCTGATTTTATTGCACCTAAGCAAACAGGCAAACAAGATTATATTGGCGCCTTTGCGGTTAGTGCAGGATTTGGTATTGATGAGCACGTGAAACGTTTTGAACAAGACCATGACGACTACAACAGCATTATGCTGAAAGCCTTAGCCGATAGATTGGCAGAAGCATTTGCCGAGCGTTTGCATGAGCGTGTGCGCAAAGAATTTTGGGGGTATATAAAAACTGAAAACCTAAAAAACGAAGAGTTGATAGCCGAAAAATATCAAGGCATTCGTCCCGCACCGGGTTATCCCGCCTGCCCCGATCATACCGAGAAAAGAACCCTTTGGCAATTGCTCGATGTAGAAAAAAATACCGGCATTGTGCTCACCGATAGTTTGGCCATGTTCCCTGCTTCAAGTGTCAGTGGCTTTTACTTCGCCCACCCCGATAGCCGATATTTTGGCGTTGGCAAAATCAACAAAGATCAGGTAGAAGATTACGCCAAGCGCAAAGGCATAAGCGTAGCAGAAGTAGAAAGATGGTTAAGCCCGGTTTTGGGGTATTAGTTATTTAACTATTTATGATACT
>CAYSGX010000066.1:7340-10958 GCA_964430605.1 uncultured Chitinophagaceae bacterium | reverse complement strand
TCACAAGTTGCACGCTGGCATGAATCAGGTAAATTGTCAGTACTGCCACTCGTCAGCTACTAAAGGCAAGCACTCTAATATTCCTTCCGCCAATGTATGTATGAATTGCCACAAAGGCGTGCAGCAAGGTCCGAGCCATGGCAGAAAAGAAATTACTAAAATATATGCTGCTATTGGTTTCAACCCTGATAAAAATGAATTTATTGAAAATTATGAATCATTACCAAGGGCAGAAGCGGAAAAAATTTACAGCAGTTGGTTAGCTGCCGATACCGATAAAAAATATTCTTCGGCAGATGTGAAAGAAGTGTTGGCACAAGTACAGCAACCTATCGAATGGGTGCGCATCCACAACCTGCCCGACCACGTTTATTTTAATCACTCTCAGCACGTTGCAGTGGGTGGTTTAGAATGCCAAACCTGCCACGGCCCTGTGGAAGAAATGGAAGTGCTGGCGCAACATGCCCCGCTTTCTATGGGATGGTGTATTTCCTGCCACAGGGAGAAAGAAGTGAATTACGCTCAAAACGATTACTATCAAATCTATAAAAAGTATCACGATAAGCTAAGTGGCGAAGGTGCGAAATTTACAGTAGAGAAAATCGGTGGCGCAGAGTGCCAGAAATGTCATTATTAATTTTAACAGTATAATATAAACCAACCTTCAATGGCTGAAAATAAATACTGGAAATCGTTAGAAGAAAAATATAACGACCCGGAGTTTATCAAACAAAGTGGCAAGGAATTCAAAGAAGAATTACCGGTGCTTTTGGGTGAAAAAGGTATAGACAAAGTTTCTACCGGAAGAAGAGATTTTCTTAAATTTTTAGGGTTTAGCGTTACTGCTGCTACCGTAGCGGCAGGTTGCGAAATGCCGGTAAGAAAATCTATTCCTTATGTGGTAAAACCTGATGAAATTGTACCGGGTGTTCCGAATTATTACGCATCAACTTATTTCGATGGCGCTGATTTTGTAAACGTATTGGTGAAAACCCGTGAAGGCCGTCCTATTAAAATTGAAGGCAATGAATTGTCGCCTGTTTCTTTAGGCGGAACCAGTGCAGGGGCGCAAGCTTCAGTATTAAGTTTATACGATAATACTCGTCCGAAAGGGCCTATTGCCAATGGCAATAAAGTTTCCTGGGCCGATGCCGATAAAGATATTACAGCTAAGTTAGAAGCTATTGCTGCTAAAGGCGGAGCTGTAAGAATTGTTTCTTCAACAGTGGTGAGCCCTTCGTTGAATAATGCCATAAAAGAATTTGCTGCGAAATACCCTACCGCTAAACATGTTACTTACGATGCGGTTTCTTATTCAGGTATTTTAGAAGCCAACGAAAAATCATTTGGTAAAAGAGGTATTCCTTCTTATCACTTCGATAAAGCCAATGTGGTTGTAAGTGTGGGAGCCGATTTCTTACGTAGCTGGGTATCTCCCGTAGAGTTTACCGCTTTATATGCTAAAAAAAGAAAAGTAACCAAAGCCAACCCCGATAATTTAAGCCGTCATATTCAGTTTGAAGGTATCTTCTCTCAGGCAGGTTCTAATGCCGATAAGAGGGTAGTGGTAAAACCTTCACAGGAAGACGCGGTAGTATTGGCATTGTATAATGCGGTAGCTTCATTGGCAGGTGCAGGTACATTTGCTAATCCAAGTTTAGATGCTGAAGTATTGAGCGCGGTAAAAGAAGCTGCTGCCGAATTATTCAAAGCTTCAGGAAAATCTATTGTGGTTTCGGGTTCTAACGATGTAAATACACAAACTTTAGTAAACGCCATCAACACTTTGTTGCAAAACTATGGCGCTACCATAGATTTGAATAAACGCTACAACACCCGCAAAGGCAACGATGCTGAATTTGCAGGTTTTGTAAATGAGTTGAAAGCAGGAAATGTTGCGGCAGTTATTTTCTTAAATGCCAACCCTGTTTATAATTCAGCTTTTGGCGCGGAAATTAAAGAAGCATTGAAAAAGGCTGAACTGACCGTTTCGTTAAGCGACCAGTTAGACGAAACTTCAATTGCCGTAAATTATTTATTGCCCGACCACCATTATTTGGAATCGTGGGGCGATGCAGAACCTAAAGCAGGCGTATTCAGCATTACACAACCAACTATCGACCCGTTGTTTGATACCCGCAGCGCATTGGAAAGCTTATTGGCTTTCACGGGTGTTAAAACTTCAGCCTACGATTATATTAAAGCTTACTGGCAGCAAAATATTTTCACACAGCAATCTAAATTCGCTTCGTTCAACGTATTGTGGGACAGAAGTGTGCATGATGGTATTGCTGAAACCAATACAGTTGCTGCCACTGCGACTTTCGCAGGTGATATCGCCACTGCCGCAAGTGCCGTAGCCGCTAAGAATGGTGGGGTAGGAGAAGAAGTTGCGTTGTATGAAAAATCAGGTATCCGTGAAGGTAAAGGTGCGGGCAACCCGTTATTACAAGAGTTGCCAGACCCAATTTCTAAAATTGCCTGGGATAACTACGTAGCGCTTTCGCCTAAATATGCCAAAGAAAAAGGTTTGGAATCGGGCGATTTAGTTACCGTTACTGCCGGAAAATACAATGTTACACTTCCTGTGCATATTCAGCCGGGAACCGCTTATGGCGTGTTTGCCATTGCCTTGGGTTATGGCAGGGAAGTGGCAGGAAAAGCAGGCTCAAACATTGGTAAAAACGCTTATCCTTTTGTTTCTTTCAACGGAAATAATTTTGAAAAATATGCTACAGATGCCAGCCTTGCTAAAGCGGGTGGCAACTATCCTTTAGCGCTTACGCAAACTTACCACAGCATCTTCGATGGTTTGAACGAGCGTAGAATTGTTAAAGAAACTACGCTTGAAGAGTATAAGCAAAATCCTTATGCAGGTAACGAAGACCGTGCGCATGTACAAGAGCATTTGCAAACTTTATATGGTTATCACGACCGCCCGGGACACCACTGGAATTTAGCTGTTGACTTAAACTCTTGTTTAGGTTGTGGCGCTTGTGTGGTAGCTTGTAACGTAGAGAATAATATACCTGTTGTTGGTAAAGAAGAAGTGCTGAAAGCCCGTGAAATGCATTGGTTGCGTATAGACCGCTACTATGCGGGCGATGATGAAAACCCAAGTGTTATTTATCAGCCTATGATGTGCCAGCATTGCAACAATGCGCCTTGCGAAAACGTTTGCCCGGTAGCTGCTACCAACCACAGTTCTGAAGGCTTAAACCAAATGACTTACAACCGTTGTATCGGTACACGCTATTGCGCCAACAACTGCCCTTATAAAGTAAGGCGTTTCAACTGGTTTGATTACTGGGGCGCTGACAGTTTCAACGTAGAAAACATTGGTGTAGATAATAATTACGATCCTCATGGCATGACCGAAGATTTAACCCGTATGGTGTTGAATCCTGACGTTACCGTGCGTTCAAGAGGGGTAATTGAAAAATGCTCTTTCTGTGTACAAAAAATTCAGGGAGGAAAATTAGCCGCTAAGAAAGAAGGCAGAAAACTGAAAGATGGCGATATTAAAACCGCTTGTCAGGCCGCTTGTGCTACAGGAGCGATTGTATTTGGCGATGTAAACGATGAAACCAGTGCGGTGCGTAAGAGATTAGATGATGA
>CAYSGX010000066.1:0-7330 GCA_964430605.1 uncultured Chitinophagaceae bacterium | reverse complement strand
AACCAAAGTAAGAAACAAGCCGGCTGAAGCGAAAGCAGGCCGTCATCATGGCGGGGGACATCATTAATATTTTTAAAAAGAACTTTAAACAGATAATATAAATGGCATCTTACTACGAAGCACCCATAAGAGAGGCGCTTATCAAGGGTGATAAAAATTACAAGCAAATCACTACTGATATTGTCCGCTCTACTCAAGGCACACCGCCCATGTTGTGGTGGTTGGCTATTAGCGTAACGGGCTTTTTTACTGCTGTATTGTTTTTCTCATTAGGCTGGACTATTTTCTACGGAATTGGCTCATGGGGATTAAATAAAACCGTAGGTTGGGCATGGGATATTACCAACTTCGTTTGGTGGATTGGTATTGGTCACGCGGGTACATTGATTTCCGCGGTACTGTTATTATTCCGTCAGAAATGGAGAACCGGTATTAACCGTGCTGCTGAAGCGATGACTATTTTCGCGGTAATGTGCGCGGCTATTTATCCGGGTATTCACATGGGAAGGCCTTGGTTAGGTTTCTTCATTTTCCCTTACCCTAATACAAGAGGCCCGTTATGGGTGAATTTTAACTCACCGCTTCTTTGGGACGTATTCGCGATTTCTACTTATTTCACTGTATCATTATTATTCTGGTATTCAGGTTTATTGCCTGATTTTGCTACCATCCGCGACAGAGCAAAATCTAAAATCCGTAAGAGCATATATAATGCTTTGAGTTTTGGCTGGACAGGTACAGCAAAACAATGGCAACGTTTTGAAGCGTTGGCTTTAGTATTAGCCGGTATTTCTACGCCACTTGTGTTATCAGTACACACTATTGTATCTTTTGACTTTGCTACTTCGGTAATTCCGGGATGGCACACTACCATCTTCCCTCCATATTTCGTTGCGGGTGCAATTTTCTCAGGTTTCGCCATGGTAGAAACTTTGATGATTATTACCAGGAAAGTATTGAAACTGGAAGAATATATTACCATCGCCCACATTGAGTCTATGAATAAAATTATTGTATTAACCGGTTCTATTGTAGGTATTGCCTACATCACCGAGTTGATACTGGCATTCTATTCAGGTTTTATGTATGAGCAATATGCTTTCTACAACAGAGCTTTAGGCCCTTACTGGTGGGCTTACTGGGCTATGATGACCTGTAACGTAATTTCGCCACAGTTCTATTGGTTTAAAGCTATCAGAAGAAATATTGCGGCTACGTTTATCTTATCTATTTTCGTAAACATCGGTATGTGGTTTGAGCGTTTCGTAATTATCGTTACCTCTTTACACCGCGATTACTTACCATCCAGCTGGACTTACTATTCTCCAACCTGGGTAGAGGTTGGTATTTACACCGGTTCTATCGGATTGTTCTTAACCTTATTCTTACTTTTCGCGAGAGCGTTCCCTGTGGTTGCTATTGCCGAAGTAAAATCTATTTTCAAAACATCGAGCGAAACTGCGAAGAAAACCATGTATGCCCATGACGATAATCACGGACATGCGGCAGGCGGACATTTAGCGGGCGTTCCACATAACAAAGAATAATTTAAACTATGAGCAACAACAAGTATATCGTAGGTTTATTCGATGATGAAGTAACATTGTTACATGCCATCAAAAAAATTCGTCAGAAAGGTTTAAAAATTGACGATGTGTTAACCCCTTTTCCGGTACACGGCATTGACGATGTGCTGGGACTGAAAGATTCCCGTTTGCATACCGTAGGTTTTCTGGTAGGCTCTTGCGGTTTGTTATTTGCCATTTCGTTTATGATATGGGTAAATACTGTAAGCTATCCTTTAGATTTTGGCGGTAAACCCTATTTATCTATTCCGGCTTTCATTCCGATTACATTTGAATTTACCGTATTAAGCGCATCGGTTTCTATGGTAATCGCTTTTCTGGCGCGTAACGGTTTATATCCGGGAAAAAAACCAAGAATTTTTGACGAGCGTATTACCGATGATTTATTCGCTATCACCTTTGCCGTTGATAACGCTTCTGAAGCTGATGTAGAAAAAATAAGCAGCGTTTTAACAGAAACAGGTGTAGTAGAAATTAAAAAGAAAGATTTTAACGATTCTGAATACTGATAGTATTATGAAAACTAACTTCCATTTATTGCTTGTTGCCTTTTCAATGGTTGCACTGCTGGCATCTTGCACCAGAGACCCTCAAAAGCCCGGTAGAATATTTACACCTGACATGACTTATTCTCAGGCGTATGAAACTTATACTACCAATCCTAATTTTGATAATGGCCAAACTGCCAGAGTACCGGCAAAAGGTACTATTTCAAGAGGCGCTTTGCCAGCTAATTCAGATAATGAAGCAGCGCATCTTTCAGCCTTACACAAAACTTATTTTCCTAATACCAATGAAGGTTATTTAGAGGCAGGCGTTAAATTGAAAAATCCACTCGTGTTAAATGATGTGGCTTTAGACAAAGGCAAAGCGCTTTATACTGTTTATTGTGCTGTTTGTCATGGCGATGAAGGTGCGGGTGATGGCGCTATTGTGAAAAATGGCAAATACCCACCGGTTCCGGCTTATACCGACAGGTTGCCTACTGTTTCTGAAGGGCAAATGTATCATTCAATTACCTGGGGCAAGAACTTAATGGGAGGCTATGCTTCGCAAATTAATGCCGAAGAAAGATGGCAATTGGTTTATTATATTCAGAAATTAGGAAAAGTGGGTGCTTTTGCTGAAAATACAACAGTAGCGGCTACAAAATAATATTTAATAATTCACTGAAACTACTATACAATTAATCATGACAGAAACATTCAATTTCCCTTCAACCCTTAAAAAAGCTTCTTTCGCTTTAATAGGAATCGGGGTGCTTGGTCTTATACTCGGTTTCGTGGTATATAGCGGACACACCAATAGAGTATGGGCAAATATTTTGCTAAATGCATACTACTTCAACGGTATTGCTTTGTCGGCTATTTTCTTTTTGACCGCACACCAGTTAGGCTATTCGGGCTGGCACACTGCTTTTAGAAGAGTGCCTGAAGCTATGGGTACTTTTATTCCGGTAACCGGCTTGTTTTTATTGGTAATTGTGGTTACTACTATTTTCCATTCACATCATTTATATCATTGGGCCGATGCTTCTTTGTATGATGTAAACAGCCCCAACTATGATGCGGTATTAGACAGTAAAGCCTGGTACCTGAATATTCCTTTCTGGACTTTCAGAATTGTAGCCTATGTTGTTTTATGGATTTTCTTTTCAGTTTTCTTGAGAAGGCTTTCAGTTAAAGAAGATCAAATTGGCGGTTTAACCAACTACAATAAATTGAAATACTTTTCAGCATTCTTTATTGTAGTATTTGCGGTTTCTTCTTCTACAGGCTCTTGGGATTTAGTAATGTCTATTGATTCGCATTGGTACAGCACTTTGTTTGGCTGGTATAATTTTGCCAGCTATAATGTTGCCGGTGTTTCTACTATCGCGTTAATTGTTATCTATTTGAAATCTCAAGGTTATTTAAGCAAAGTAACCGAGAGCCATATTCACGATTTAGGTAAGTATATGTTTGGTTTCAGCGTATTCTGGACTTACCTGTATTTCGCTCAGTTTATGTTGATTTGGTATGCCAATATTCCGGAAGAAACGGCTTATTTCGCTGCCCGTTGGGATGATGGCTGGTACAAATTCTTATTCTTTTTCAACTTCATTATCAATTTCGCGTTACCGTTTTTAGTATTGATGAAAAGAAAAGCTAAAAGAAGCGTGAACACTGTTACGTTTGTCGCTATTATGATATTGATAGGTCACTTCTTTGATTTCTATTTAATGGTTATGCCGGGTTCGGTTGGCGCTGAAGCAGGTTTTGGCTGGTTAGAAATTTCGGTTGCCCTGGGATTTATTGGCGCGTTCATTTTTGTAGTATTCTCTGCTTTAACTAAAGCATCGCTTACTCCGGTGAACAACCCTTATTTGAAAGAAAGTTTACAACACCATTCATAAAAATATTATACAATGATCGGTTTATTAATTATAGGAACATTAGCGCTTTTCTTTATCGTAATTTTTCAGGTTGCAAGAACCAGCGAATTGTTGGGAGTATTAAAAGGCGACAAAGAAGGTGTGCCAAGCGAAGATGCTAACAGAGTGAATGCTGTTTTGTTATTGCTTTTTATGGTGGTAGGCTTGCCCGCTTCTATTATTTCTGCGTGGGCGGTATTAGATAAGTTTTTACCTGAAGCTTCTTCTGAACACGGAAGTTTAATTGATAACATGTTTAATACTACTTTGGTATTAACAGGTATTGTATTTATTATCACTCACATACTTTTGTTTTGGTTTGCATACAGATACAAAGAGAAAAAAGGCGCTTTCGGCTATTATTATCCTGAAAACAATAAATTAGAAATAGCCTGGACGGTTATTCCTTCTATTGTGTTAACGGTTTTAGTTGTAATGGGTATTGAGGCTTGGTATAAAATTACCGGGCCTGCTCCTGAAAATGCAGTAGTTGTAGAGGCTACTGCCCAGCAATTTAGCTGGATTATTCGCTACCCCGGAAAAGACGGTAAATTGGGACAAAGAGAATTTGAAAGATTATCGGGCGAAAATTCTTTAGGGTTAAATTTTGAAGATAAGGCAAGCCATGATGATTTTTTGCCTACTGAAATTCATTTGAAAGTAAACCAGCCGGTAATGTTTAAGTTGGGCGCTAAAGATGTGTTACATAACTTTTACCTGCCTCATTTCCGTGTGAAAATGGATTGTGTGCCGGGTATCCCTACTCAGTTTTGGATGACTCCTACAATTACCACCGCAGAAATGAGAGAGAAATTAAATGACCCTGATTTCGATTACATTTTAGCTTGCGCTGAGTTTTGCGGAGAGGCGCATTGGAACATGAAAAAAATAATTGTTGTAGAAACCGAAGAAGAGTACAACCAGTGGCTGGCTACCAATAAACCAATTTACGAAACGCTTGTTAATGTTGCTGACGGTAATGCAACAGAGGCAGCAGAAGAAGTAGTTAAAACTGAAACTTCTTCTAATCCGATTTCAGCATTGAGAAAGTAATTGAGAAAATAATTATACTATGGCAAACGCAGTAGAAACAGACATCCACGTTCACCACGATGAACATCATTCACATGATGACCATGGCCATCATGAAGAAACATTTATCAGTAAGTACATTTTCAGCCAAGACCATAAGATGATTGCCAAACAGTTCCTTTTAACAGGAATGATTTGGGCTTTCATTGGCGGGTTGTTTTCTGTTTTTTTCCGTTTACAATTGGCTTGGCCTAATGAAACTTTCCCTTTCTTGGAAACCTTATTAGGTCAATGGGCTGAGGGTGGAAAGTTAAGCCCTTCATTTTATTACGCATTAGTTACCATGCACGGTACCATTTTAGTATTCTTTGTATTAACTGCCGGTTTATCGGGTACTTTCAGTAATTTCTTAATTCCATTACAACTGGGAGCAAGAGATATGGCCTCTCCAATGATCAATATGTTGTCGTATTGGTTCTTCTTCGCATCGGGCTTTGTAATGTTTATCTCTTTGTTTGTTCAAACAGGCCCCGCCTCAGCGGGATGGACTATGTACCCGCCTCAATCGGCATTGCCACAGGCAACACCGGGTTCGGGTTTAGGAACTGATTTGTGGTTATTCAGTATGGCATTATTCATTGCCTCTGTAACATTAGGTGGTTTGAATTATATCGCTACTGTTATTAACCTTAGAACTAAGGGTATGACTTTCTTCCGTATGCCATTAACCGTTTGGGCTTTCTTCTTCACGGCCATTATTGGTGTATTGTCTTTCCCTGCATTATTAGCTTCCGCTATCCTGTTGATATTCGACCGTTCTTTAGGTACCAGCTTCTTCTTGTCTGATATTTATATTGGTGGTGAGCAATTAGCTTATTCAGGCGGTAGCCCCATTTTGTTTCAACACTTATTTTGGTTCTTAGGCCATCCTGAAGTTTATATCATTATTTTACCTGCAATGGGTATTGTTTCTGAAGTGTTGGCAGTGAATGCGCGTAAACCGGTTTTTGGATACAAAGCAATGATATTCTCTATTTTAGGTATCACCATTCTTTCGTTTATTGTTTGGGCGCATCACATGTTTGTTACCGGGCTGAATCCTTTTGTGGCATCAATTTTCGTATTGTTTACATTATTAATCGCTGTGCCTTCTGCTATTAAAGTGTTTAACTGGATTGCCACTATTTGGAGAGGGAATATCAGGCATACACCAGCCATGTTATTTGCAATAGGCTTCGTATCATTATTTATTTCAGGTGGATTAACCGGTATCTTCTTAGGTAACTCTACTATTGATATTCAATTACACGATACTTACTTCGTAGTTGCGCATTTCCATATTGTAATGGGCTTGGCTGCTTTCTTCGGAATGTTTGCGGGCATCTACCATTGGTTTCCTAAAATGTATGGCAGATACATGAATAATACCTTGGGTTATATTCACTTCTTCGTTACAATTGTGGCAAGTTATATGATTTTCTGGCCTATGCACTATTTGGGTATGACTGGTGTTCCAAGGCGTTATTTCCAGTTCGATGCATTTGAGCAATTCGATCAGTATGCCGATATGAATGTTTTCATTACAGTATTTGCGATTGTGGCGTTTTTGGTTCAATTAGTTTTCCTTTATAACTATTTCTACAGCATGTATAAAGGCCGTGAAGTAACAGTGGAAAACCCTTGGGGCGCTACTACTTTAGAGTGGACTACACCTATTCATCCGGTGCATGGCAACTGGCCGGGCGCTTTACCTACAGTTCATCGCTGGCCTTATGATTACAGCAAAGAGGGTAGAGATTTTGTGCCTCAAACAGAACCTTACACCGAAGAAGAAATTGCTGAACTTAAAAAACACGGCCACGAGATTTTATAAAAATCTTATTTCCCGTAAATAATTCAAAAGCTGTTCTTAGAAATAAGGACAGCTTTTTTGTTTCAGAGCCTGTTCATAATCTATATTTTGTACCAATGTTAATGATAAATAGTCCAAAGACTATTTAGAATCTTACAGTGGTAAAATGCCGTTACTAAATATGTTTAGTACATTGAGGCAAAAGCTGAAAATAGACTATTACATATTTGTAAACGGTATTAGTGTGGTTGTTTCCGAAATTTTAGCGGGAGTTATCACAAAGCGGAGAGTTGGCAGAAACCATTGGGGATACCCTTCTATAGCCAAGTTCCCTTTTTACAAACAAGTAATACTAATTGTATTTCAAAAGTAGTCTGATTATGTGGGGTAGTTTTGAAATTTACAATAGTTTATACCGTAAGGCATTAGACTAATATTGAAATATAA
>CAYSGX010000065.1:1891-10984 GCA_964430605.1 uncultured Chitinophagaceae bacterium | reverse complement strand
AATATGCTCTTGGGACTTTAGGGACTTGCGGGACGAATACGCTCCAACAGGCAAAGTCCTGCAAGTCCCTAAAGTCCCACCAAAAACAAATTGCCACTGGTAGTAGCATCCGCTCATGCTATATAACTTTTTAAGCCATTTTAGTATTGACACGACACTAAGAAACTTCCAACTTGCCCGATCTTGAAATTTCTAAATATGCCCTTACCGATTGGTAAGAAACTGCCCGGTGGTCGAAATAAGGCCTGGCATGTTCTATCTCTTTTTCGCTGGCATTAAGCGCTTTTAAAATATTGAGCAGGTGCATTTTCATGTGGCCTTTTTGAATGCCAACGGTTACCATTGCTTTTACTGCGGCAAAATTATTGGCCAGGCCTGCGGCTGCCGCAATGCCCATTAATTCATGTGCATTAGGGTTACCCAATAGTTGCAACGCCCGCTTTACCACAGGGTGCAAAGAGGTGAGGCCACCTACCGTACCCACTGCCAATGGAATTTCCAAGGTGTAAGAAAATATATTGTTTTCAGAAGAAAAATAAGTAAGGCTTGAATACTTGCCGTTGCGTGCCGCATAGGTGTGCGCACCTGCTTCTACTGCCCTGAAATCGTTTCCTGTCGCGAGTATCACCGAATCGATGCCATTAAAAATACCTTTGTTGTGTGTGGTGGCGCGATGCGGGTCAATTTCGGCAATCCTTACGCCTAAGGCAAACCTATTGGTAAAATCTTCGGGGCTGTATTGCTCTATGTTTCCTAAATCTTTTATGGGGCATTCTACTTTTACTCTCACTATACATTCGGGTGTATAATTAGAAAGTATAGACATGATAATAAGCACTTCTTTTTCCGGTTCGCTGAAGGCTTCATAACGTGCGGCTTCGGCTTTAAGAGTGAGCGCAAAGTCTTCTAAAACAGAATTGATGAAATTGGCGCCCATAGAATCACAGGTTTCAAAAGTGCCTTTGAGTTGATAATAGCCTTCTTCTTCACGGGTAAAATCTACCAACTCGATATTTAAAATACCACCGCCACGCGCTTCCATATTTTTGGTGATAGGCTTAGCGTTTTCTATGAGCAGTGGTTTCAGCAATTGAAAAAAGGCTTGCATTTTCTGCTTGTCGCCTTTCCATATAAAATGTACCTGACCAATTTTTTTGGTGTTTACAATTTCGGCTTTGAAGCCTCCGCGGGTGCTCCAGAACTTGGCGCTTTTTGCCGCGGCTGCCACTACCGAGCTTTCTTCAATAACCATAGGAATGCTGTACCATTCGTCATTAATTAAAAAGTTGGGCGCCACACCAAAGGGCATATAATAGTTGGTAATGGTATTTTCACTAAACTCATCAAACTGTTTTTGTACTAAAGCATCGGGATGCCAGTAGTCGCTAAACTCGCGCACTAATTCTTCGGGATGCTGAAAATAATTCTGTGCTACCCATTCCAGTTTTCCCTGCTTAGAAAGTTTTGAAAACCCGGTTACGTCTTTCTTCTTCATAATTCAATATTGTTTCAATACACTGCAATACTTTTATTTCAGCTTTAAAAAAGCATTGGCTAATCTTAAACCTTCTATCTGGCTGTTTACAAATTGCCGTAATGTTTCGTAATCGCCCCGTGCATGTTTTAAAAAAGCCGAGCCTTGCCCATATACCGCTTTGGTATTGATTTTATTAATGAGGTAATAACCATCTAAAAACGATTGAATACCGCCTGAAATAATTACTTCTTTGCAACGCGCTTTATTGCCCAGCTCTTCTAAAATCTGATTGGTCATCAGCACCATTTCTTCGGCACTGTGGCCAATATTTACAAGGCTGTCAAATACCTGTTGTTTTTCGGGTGTGTTGCGCAGCAATTCTACTTTAGAAAAATTAGTGCCGCCATGCGCTGCGAAATCTATGGCTGCCAATGGCAACTGAAACAAGGCCTTCAGGCTTTCATAACCCATACCCTGCCCTACTTCTTTTACAATAATTTTATAAGAAGCGGTTTCTAATAATTGCTGAATGGTTTCTAATGGAGGCCGTTTAATAATATCGCCTTCGGGTTGCAGCCATTCCTGAAAAGGATTGATGTGCAGGAATATGCCATCTGCTTTCAGCTTCGCAACCAGTGTATCAATTTTATCTAAAGCCTTTTCTTCAATTAATTTTTCTACCTGCGCAATGCCAAGATTGGCATAAAAAGGTTGTGCATCGCCAATGATATTTCTAAGATTAAAATCATCGAAATATTCATCGCTGAATAATAATTTACGGGTAGAACCCAAGCCCATGCCTAAGCCAAATTCGGCACAAGCACGCGCCAGGTTTTTATTGATAGTGCCTGCTATTTCAGTGCCCCCGGTCATGCTCGAAATCCAAATAGGTGCCAACATTTTCTTTCCTAAAAAATCTACAGGCTGAAGCGGTGCTGAAGGATGGCCTGACAATACAGGCTCGTAATAAAACCGGTTATCGGTTTGGTTGCTTTGCGATTTTAATGCCAGTTCGATATGATCTTTTTTGCGGTTGGCCGCATTAGGGTCTTCAATGGCATTGATGTTTTTATCTGCTGTGCTCACTTATATTGTTTTCGCTGCAAAATTACCTATAAATGATTAAGCGTGCATCGGCTGAATACATTAGCCTATATCTCAACCAAATAGGCTTTGTTTAATGATGCTTGTCTTGTTTCAGGATTTAAGAAATCAAGATTCAGCAATTGTACTTTATAACTATCAAATTCATATTGCTTTTTAACAGGAATATTTAAAGCATCAAGTGCTTCTTTAAAGGCAGGGTTTTCACTGTAAATCCAAAAAGAATTTCCCCGGGCTGCTTTTTGTAAAATTTCATTTTGCTGAACAGGCTTTACATCAGGCCTGAAATAAAAATCAAATGCCGCGCTTTTGTTTTTGTAGAAATAAATTTCGGCATTGGCGGGTAATTCATTTTTAATAGTTTCTGCTGCCTGTTTTGCCGCTTGAAACTTTAAGAGGTTAGGATAAAAATGAGCATTCATGGTAAAGTTAAAAGCTATTGCTACCAGCGCCATAGGGATAACCAAGCCATTGAAAAGTTTCAGGTAATATAAGTAGGCTGAAATAAATATAAAGCCAAAGGCAATGGTAGGAACCCAGAGATTTTCGACAGGGAAAATATAAAACAACGCTGCGTTGAGTATAACATAAGCAACAAAAATGATAAGGTGTATTGTTACAAGCCACCTGGTAATGATGCGGCTTCGGCTTATTTGTGTTTCAATAACTTCGGCAGTGAGAATAGCCATTAGCGGAAATACCACAAAAATATAATGCGGGAGCTTGTAGCGCGATAAAGAAAGTGCTATGAATACCAATGTAAATCCGAATAGTGTAATGTATTCGGGCAAAGTTCTTCTAGTAATAAATGCCCATATACTATTTGCAAAAGCAAATATTGCCACCACCGACCAAGGCATAAACGACCATAAAAATGTGTGCAGGAAGAAGAAATATCCCGCATCGTTTTTCCAGACATTTTCTCCGGTAATGCGCCCAAAACTTTGTGTCCAGAAAAAGAATTTTACGCCTTCAACGCCAAACTGCTTGTATAAACCATAACACATGGGCGCAAGCAATAATAAAACTATTGCAACTGCAATAAGCCATTTTGGGTTGAATATTTTTTGCCGGTCTTTTTTCAGCAACCAATGGCTGCCTAAAGCCAATGCAGGTGCAACAATACCAATGGGGCCTTTAGCCAACATTCCCAAGGCAATAAATACACTTCCGCAGAAAAGAAAAAAAGATTTGCCGCTAATGGAAAATTCATGTAATAACCATATAGCGGTAATGACTGATGCTGCCAGCAACGTATCGGTGCGCACATCATTGTTGAACATAAAAATTGCCTGAGTGGTGTAGAGTATTAAGGCAGCAAGTATTGCCACCCGCTTATCGTAAAGCGATAACGCCAGCTTGTAAGTTGCAAAAACGCCAATCAACGAAAACAAAAAAGAAGGCAGCTTATAAGACCAGTTATGAATGCCGAATATTTTGAACGACAATGCCGACAACCAAAATAACAAAGGTGGCTTATCAAGATAATCTTCGCCACAATGTTTTATAACTAAGTAGCTTCCTGTTTCAAACATTTCTTTGCTTATGGAAGCATACTGTGCCGCATCGACATTAATAACATCTACAAACAGCCCTGCTATATAAACTATAGTAGCACTAAGAAATACAAACAGAAATATGTTTTTAGAAATAGCATGATTAAATGCCAAACTATTCATTGCCTGTGTGTTGTTGCTCAATTACATTCATAATGGCTTCGCTTACACCTACATTGCTGAAGCCGCCATCGTGAAAAATATTTTGCATGGTGATATAGCGTGTGTAATCGGAAAACATGGTAACACAAAAATTGGCACAATCTTCGGCCGGGGCATTACCTAAAGGCGACATTTTATCGGCATAGTCGAAAAACGAATCGAAACCTTTTACGCCCGAACCCGCTGTGGTAAATGTGGGCGACTGGGATACCGTGTTGACACGCACTTTCTTTTTGATGCCATAGTGATAGCCAAAGTTTCTGCCGAAAGCTTCGAGCAATGCCTTCGCTTCGGCCATATCGTTATAACCGGGAAACGAGCGTTGCGCTGCTATGTAAGTTAATGCCAATACTGAACTCCATTCGTTGAGCGCATCGAGCTTCATAGCGGTTTGTAAAACTTTATGGAACGATACGGCAGATATGTCTAATGTTTTTTGCAGAAAGTCGTAATTCAAATCGGTGTATTCTTTGCCTTTTCTTACATTTAAACTCATACCGATAGAATGTAAAACGAAATCAATTTTTCCGCCTAATATTTCTGTTGATTTAGTGAAAAGATTTTCTAAATCTTCTAATGAAGTAGCATCTGCCGGAATAATTTCGGCATTGCATTGAGCGCCTAATTCCTGAATTTTTCCGAAGCGCAACGCGATGGGGGCATTGGTTAAAGTAAAAGCAGCGCCCGCTGCTTTAGCTTTTAATGCTACATTCCATGCTATAGACTTCTCGTCTAACGCTCCGAAAATAATGCCTCTCTTTCCTGCTAACAGATTAGTATTCATGGTAGTTTGTTTGCGGGTGAAAATAAATAAATATTGGCAGTAATAAAGTTTTAGTATCTCACGGGTGTATGACAAATTGCACATATCCTGCGTAAAATACTCTTCGACAAGCTCAGAGTGACAAAACTTCGTTAGTGTCATGGTGAGCCTGTCGAACCATATCTATCTTGGTATGCAATTTGTCATACACCCTATCTCACACATCCATTTGATGAATGTACTTTATAAGTGCCAAGAAAAAAGTTATACCGTTTATATTTCAATATTAGCTAATGCCTTACGGTATAAACTATTGTTGAATTCATACTGCAAAAGTATAACTGAAAAAATACTCTTCTGTATTAATTCTTTTTAACAACAAATAAAAAATCCCGCTTCAATTGCTTGAAGCGGGACTTTAACCCACGAAATAGATTTCGTGAATAAACCAAACAATGAAATTTTATTCTTTCACAATTCTTGTTCTGCTGATATTATTTTCAGTTTTCACTTCAATAATATACATGCCGTGCGCCAATGTTGTAATATCAAGAACTGTTTGTTTTGCTTTCAGAATTGTATTGATTAAAACCTTACCTTCCATACTGATAACGCTTATTTCAGAACCATCTTTTTGAGTTTCAATATTCAGCATTCCGTTTGTAGGATTTGGATAAATATCCAATCCTAACTCATAATTCGCCACACTTACTACTGTTACATTCACAGCATCACTTGTGTTTTCACAACCGTTGGCATCTGTTACTTTTACACTGTAATCGCCATTTTGTGTGGCGGTGTAATTTTGTTGGTCAGCATTTTGAATGTCATTGCCATTTAGTAACCACTGGTAACTATCAAACTGTTCGGTAGATAAATCGGCATTGTTAGCCGTTACTGTTGGTTGCGGAAGGGCGTTTACGGTCAACGTTAATGTTACCACCGAATTGCAACCGCCTGTACTCACAAAAGTAGCAGTATAAACATCTTCCAGTGTTAATTGCTGTCCGTCAAATTCATAGCTGTCGCCCTCACAGATAGTTGCATCAATACTTGCTAAAATTTCAGTTACTACATTAAGGTTTAAAGTAACTGTACTGTCGCAACCTGATGCAGCAGTAAATACAGCAGTATAAATATCAGTCTCGTCTAATTGCTGACCGTCAAATTCAAAAGTCTGACCAACACAAATCTGCTCGTTCAATGTAGTTTGAATTTCAGACAAAACGGTTAGGTTCAGTGTAATAATTGAATCGCAACCTGCATCGTTGGTTAATGTTTGAGTATAAATGTCAGTAGCATCATAAACTGTTCCGTTCAGTTCATAAGTATCTCCAAAACAAATAGTCTCTGTTATGCCGAATGATGTTGGGGAATTTACGATTACTGTTACGCTTTCAGAAGCGGTGCAGTTTGCGCCAATAGATACGGTTACGGTATAAGTAGTATTGGTTATTGGATTTACGGTAATGCTTGCAGTAGTTTCAGTATTATTCCATTCGTAAGTATTGCCACCGTTAGCGGTTAGCGTAGTACTTTCTCCTGTACATATAGTGGTGTTTCCGCTGATAGTAGCTGTTGGAGCATTTTGCACATCAATAGTTTGCGATGCTGTGGCAGTACAGCCTCCCGCACCGGTTACGATAACACTATAAGTAGTTGCTTGTGTCGGAGCAACTGTAATACTTGCAGTAGTTTCATTATTGCTCCACTCATAGTTGTTGCCTCCCGATGCTGTTAAAGTTGCATCTAAGCCTGAACATATTGTTGTGGGACCGTTAATACTTGCATTTACAGTATTTACGGTAACGGTTGAAGTTGCTGTTGCCGTGCAGTTATCAGCGTTGGTAATGGTTACAGTATAGGTGGTAGTTTGAGCAGGCGTAACTGTAATATCCGCAGTAGCTTCATTGTTGCTCCATTCGTAACTTATTCCGCCACTTGCAGTTAATGTTTCACTTTCTCCTGAACAAATACTTACTGATGCAGGTGAAATGCTTGCTGTTGGTATTGCATTAACTGTTACCGCAACTGTAGCCGTAGCTGAGCAATTATTTTCTGTAACAGTAACACTGTATGTTGTGTTTGTTGTTGGACTGAAAGTAGCCGTTTCGTTGCTGCCGCCTGAATTGCTCCATGTGTAAGTGCCGCCTCCACCGGCTGTTAACGTTACATTTTCACCATCGCATATTGTAACTGTAGCCGGAGAAATATTAGCAGTAGGTATTGAGTTTACAATAACTTCGATTGCTGTTCTTTGGCTTACGCAAGTACCACTTTCGTTCTCTGCATAATAAGTTTTATTGGCATTCAAAACCGGTGTTGTAAAGGTGTTTCCGGTAGCAATAGCCGTTCCTCCTGTAGGTACATCATACCAACTTAATATTCCAGAAGCGGAAGCAGAAAGTGTGGTTGTATTACCGGTGCAAATAGAAAGCTGATTAGCCGGTGTGGTATTTACAGGTGCATTTTGTGTAAGACTATTTACAGTAATAATATTAGAATTGAAAGAACACGGTGTAACCAAATCAGTTTCGCTGGTTAAACTAATGTTATTTTGAGAAGATAATGACGCCCCTATTGCAAAATTATAAACACATCCTGTAGCCGTTTTTACAGAGATATATCTGCTTCCCGAAGCTGAACCACAACTTGATGCGCTGGTAGTCAGATTAAAAATAATTGGATTGGCTGTAGCTACCGCTGTAGGTTCTGAATAAAATGGTGCAAATTCTACTGAATAAGTTATAGGAAATGCCACATTATTTAGCGTAACCCTTGCTTCACATGCAAACTCTGTAGAGTTGTATGACCTAAAATATGAAGCGGTAGTATTTGGGCAATTATTTACTGTATTTGTGAAAGTAGCCTGGTAATCGCCACACGCATCAACAGGAAAAGCAAATGACCCCGAACTGTTACTTGATGCTACGGTATCACCATCTCTTTTCAATACATAACTGCTAAACAAGTTTGTTGCTCTAATGGTGTCATTATTTATGGTAATAGGGGAATTTGGGGCAGGTTGAAGCCCAACCAATGCTTCTCTTCTGCCCGAAGCACATGAGCCCAGTCCGGTTTGTACATAAAATGATGTTGGCGCATTAATTACCGGAGTAGTAAAGGGTGAGCCGACACCCAAAAGGTTTCCTCCTGTTGGAGCATCATACCAATAGGGAGTTCCGAAACTTGAACTTGCGGTAATATTTGCAGTACCTCCCGGACAAGCAAGGTTGTTAGTTGAAACACCGGGAAGATTTTGAGTAGGGTGAGACACTCTTATCATTATAAATATTGGGTCTGAAACACACACACCTGATACTGCTCTTACTTGGTAGGTTGTATTAGCTTGTATGCCGGTAATATATGCCGAACTGGTGCCTAATGAATCAAAAGGGGATCCACCTACTCCGCTCCACCAAAAGATCGTTCCGGTATTTGAAGATACTGATAATGACACTGGTGTTCCAGCACAAATATTCTGATTTTCAAAAGAGGTAGTATTAGTAATTGTTGTTACCACACTATTGTCAACGGTAACCGTAATGGCAGTTCTTGGAGAGCCTCCACAACCATTATTGTCTTCTGCAAAATAGATAACAGTAGTTGGAGGAGTGGGGCTAAGATCAGGCAATGGTGCTGTAACAAATGAATTTCCTGTTGCTATTAGGTTGCCTCCCGAAATTGCATCATACCATCTAATAATACCGGTGCCTGAAGCCTGTAAAGTAGTAGTTGCACCTTCACAGCCACTTAAAAAAGCGGGGTCGGTAACATTTGTTGGCGCAGAAGGAACAGATGAAAATATATTTACTGTAATTTCGGTTCTATTATCGCAACCACCAAGTTGAGCATAGTACGAAGTATTTGAACTTATTACAGGAGTTGTGAATGAATTTCCACTACCTAACAAGTTTCCACCGGTTGGCGAATCATACCAAGAAATATTGCTGCCTGTTACAGATAAGGTTGTGCTTGAAGCGCCACATTTATTCAAATCTGAAAATGATGTATTATTAATTGGCCCAAGA